>CAZKCX010000521.1:0-5475 GCA_964550865.1 uncultured Planctomycetales bacterium | reverse complement strand
GCCGACAAACGCATGGCGCCGGCATCCGTCCGCACCCTTGGAGACGTCCTGCACGCCGCCGGCTTCAAACACCTGCGGATCGTTCTCCAACAATGGACGCCGAACTTCCGACCCAGCGAAGCCCGCTTGGACGGACGACCGCTGGACCTGCTCCTGGTCTCCGGCATGCAGGTCCACGCCGAACCGGCCTACGACCTCATTCGCGACGCCCACCGCCTGGATCCCCTTCGCCGTCCGTTGATCCTGGCGGGTGGACCGAAGGCGATCTACGAACCCACGGACTACTTCGAGCTGGGTCCCGAGCCAGGCATCGGGGCCGACTGCGTCGTCACCGGCGAAGTCTTTGTCTTGCTCGAACTCCTCGAGAAGATCCTCGAGCACTGGACGCCGGACCGCCCCATTCGCACCGCGTTCGAGAACGCGAAGGCGTCCGATACGTTGGCCGGCGTGCCGGGCCTCGTCTACCTTTCCACGACGTCGCACCCCGACCGGGCGGAGGCGATCAGCACAGGCGTCCAGAGACTCTTGCGAGACTTTGACGAGCTGCCCATGCCCGATGCCGGATACCGCATGATCGAACCTCCCCATCGTGGCCGTCGCCTCCGCGAAAGACCGTATCCCGCACACAAGGTAGGCAAACAGTCCGTCATCGCATCGGTCGTCGCGACGCAGGGATGCAAATTCCGCTGCTCCTTCTGCCCGATCCCGGCGGTGAATCAGCGGACCTATCGCCACAAGAGCCCCGAGCGCTTCGCCGCCGAGATCCGTCACATCTACGAGCGCTTCGGCATCCGAGAGTTCTTCGGCACGGACGACAACTTCTTCAACGACCGGCAAACGGTCATCGACATGATGGGCCAACTCGCCGAGACGAAGACCGGGGGCGTCCCGCTTTCCGACCGCATCAGCTACTACACCGAGGCCACCGAGTTCGACGTACACAAGAATCGCGACATCCTCCCCCTCTGCCGGAAGGGCGGGCTCCGCGCGATTTGGTTCGGTCTGGAGGACCTCACGGCCGGGCTGGTCAACAAGGGCCAAAGCCCCGACAAGACCGTCGAGCTGTTCGAGCACATGCATCGCGTCGGCATCCAGCCGATGGCCCTCATGATCCACAGCGACAGGCAGCCGCTGCACTCGCGAAACGGCGATCTGTCCGGACTGATCAATCAGGCGCGGTATGTGTTCGAGCAGGGAGCGGTATCGTACCAGTGCACCTATCTGGGCCCGGCCGTGGGCACGAAAGATCTTGAGCCCGCCGCCCGCTCACAGTCGGTGTACAAGAGCGTGGGGAGCGCGACCGTTCCCCAGGCGTACCAGGACGGCAACCACGTCGTGGCCAGCAAGCACCCGCAGCCCTGGGGGAGGCAACTGAATCTGCTGCGGGCGTACGCGGCCTTCTACAACCCCGTGAACGCCCTCCGCATCCTGCTCGCTCGCGACAAGAAGCTCCTCATGAGGAAGCGTCTGCTGTTTCAGGCGATCGGGCAGATCGGTCTTCTCATCACGATCCCCAAGCTGCTGGGCTGGGCCCGCAAGCTGAAACGGGGTCCGATCGAAGTGTGGAACGGACTGCAACACGCCCGGATTCCCCTTCTGGACGCCCAGACAGGCAAGGAGATCAACTGGGCGATCGAGTATCTCCCGTCGACGGCCTGCGCCGTCCCGAGCCGGTGCCCCGCTTCGGCTGACGGGGCTTCCCCGCACGAACTTGCGCTGGCCCTCGGAAGCTGCCCGACCGCTCGCGCCTCGTAGTAGGCCGCTCCGCGATGCGCCCATTGTTGCCCGGCCGCCCTCGGCTGGGCGCCCATTGTGGCCCGGCCGCCCTCGGCTGGGCACGAACTGAGGCGTACGGGCAGGCTTGTCACGGCTCGGTCCTGAGCCTGACGAAGGGCGAAGCCCAGCGAAGCCGGGACGCCCGTGCCAAAAAACTCACGGGCGAGACGCCCGTGCTACCGGGACGCCCGTGCCAAAAATGTCCCACGGCAGGGGCACCCTTCCGACAACATCAACCCGATCTCCTCGGGCGCACCCCCGATTTGAATCCCCTGCGGAGCCTTGCCTTCGCCGCCGAAGCGCTCGACACTGACGCAGATCGAAGGGAGGTCATCATGCGTTTTTCGTCTCGTCGTTCGGTCCTTCACGCAATCGGTGCCGCCGCGGGACTGCTGGTCCTGCCGAACCTGACTCTGGCGGCCCCGGGCGGTGGAGCCCAACGCAGGCCCAACATCGTCTTCTTCCTGGTCGACGACATGGGCTGGATGGACAGCACCGTCTACGGCAGCCGGTACTACGAAACGCCCAACATGGAGCGTCTGGCCGAACGCGGCATGCGGTTCACCGATGCCTATGCGGCCAATCCGCTCTGCTCGCCCACCCGGGCAAGCATCCTGACCGGCAAGTACCCCGCACGGCTCGAGATCACCACGCCTGCCGGGCACTTGCCGCCGCTGCCCGACAAGCCCCTGCTGGAAGACAAGCTCCCGCCGCACCACAAGACAATCTTCCCGCGGAGCCGCCGCTTTCTGCCGCCGGGTGAGTTCACCATCGCCGAGGCCCTCCGCAAGGCCGGCTACAAGACCGCCCACATCGGCAAGTGGCACCTCGGCGTCCTGCCGAAGCACTGGCCCGAGGCGCAGGGCTTCGAGCTCTCCTTCCACGGCGCGCCGGATCCCGGACCGCGGAGCTACTTCTCGCCGTATCAGTTCCCGGCGGGGACCGTCACCGACGGCCCGGAAGGCGAATACATCACCGATCGCGTGACGGACGAGGCCCTGGCGTTCATCGAAGCGAACAAGGACCGTCCGTTCCTGTTGCACCTGTGGCACTACGCCGTCCACGGTCCGTGGGGCCACAAGGAGGAGATCACCCGCCGCTTCGTCGGCAAGAAGGACCCGCGCGGCAAGCAGGGCAACCCGATCATGGCCTCGATGCTCAAGAGCGTCGACGAGAGCCTCGGTCGGCTGCTCGACAAGCTCGACGAGCTGCGGATCGCCGACAACACGGTCATCGTCTTCTTCTCCGACAACGGCGGCAACGTGCACAGCAACACCCCCGGCGATCGCAAACGCGCGCCCAAGGGATCGCGCCGTTGGAAGCTTTTGCAGGACTGGCGAAGGTGGGCGGGCGACAGGCCGCCGACGAACAACGCCCCGCTCCGTGGCGGAAAGGCGATGATCTTCGAGGGCGGCGTCCGCGAGCCGATGATGGTCTGCTGGCCCGGCGTGGTCGAGCCCGGCTCGCGGTGCGCGGAGGTCGTCAGTAGCATCGACTTCTACCCGACGCTTCTGGAGATCGCCGGCGCGAGGCCCAAACCCGGCCAGGTCGTCGACGGCGTCAGCCTCATGCCGCTGCTGACCGGCAAGGGCAAGCTCGATCGCGAGGCCGTCTTCTGCCACTTCCCGCACGGCATGGGCGGCAAGACGCCGCCGGCGACGTCCGTCCGCAAGGGGCCGTGGAAGCTCATCCGCAGCTACGAGACCTCACCCGAGTTCCCCGATCGGTACATGCTGTTCCATTTGGAGAAGGACATCGGCGAGACGAACAACCTCGCGGCCAAGATGCCGGAGAGGGTCGAGGAGCTGGACGCGCTCATCTCGAAGTTCCTCGACGACACCGGCGCGCTGGTGCCCAAGCCGAACCCGGCCTACATGCCCTGGGCGCCGTCGCACCTGACGACCGCCAAACAGGGCGACGGCTTCCTCGAGATCACCAGCGATCGACGCCCGCACATCCACACGCGCGAGGTCCGCGGTATCCGCGGTAGGATCACCGTCCGCTTCCGGATGCGCTCGGACAAGGGGCAAGGCGCACGGGTCTACTGGGCGACGACGGTGCACCCGCAGTTCTCGCGCGAGCGGTTCAAGACGTTCGAGCCGCGGCGCGACGGGGCATGGCACGAGTACGCCGTGGAGGTGCAGCTCGAGGGGCCCGCGACGGGGCTGCGGATCGACCCGAGCATCGAGGCCGGGCGGGCAAGCTTCGATTGGATTCGCGTGGAGACGCCGGACGGGGCTGTGCTTCGCCAGTGGGACTTCGGCGGCCCGGCGTAGGCACGACGGGTAGTCCAGAACGCCGTGCCGGCACACGGGGGCGACCCTCATGGTGCGTTCGTGCATTCAGTCGGGTGACAAGAAAAGACAGCCCGATCTATGGCCCGTCGATTCCACCGCGCATAGAATGTAGCGCAGAGCACATCGAGTAGGAGATGGTTCCGAAGTGGATCGCGTCTCGGAACCGACAACGCTGCATCGGCCGGCGTCGACGGGCTGGAGGCACTTCTCCTTCGTCGGCGCAAAGGAGGAGACACCCATGACGCGACGCGATGATCATGAAGCCGCACGTCCTGCTTCCGAGCCTTGGCTGTCCTATCGACCGCTTTCGGCCGGCATGCCGAAGAAGGCCGGCTTCACGCTCATCGAGCTCCTGGTCGTCGTGGCCATCATCGCGCTGTTGATCTCGATCCTTCTCCCCTCACTCAGCAAGGCCCGCGAGCAGGCTCGTGCGACGCTGTGCGCCAGCCGACTCGGCCAACTGTCGAAGGCCATGCTCATCTATGCTGACGATTATGCTGAGGCCCTTCCGTTCATCTTGAAGGGACCGGGAAGTACGCAGGAATACCACGACGACCCCACGGTGCCGGAGAATCGCCGAAAGGAGGTGTGGCTTGCCGACGGGAGCACGATGGAGCGCATCTACGACCTGTCGGAAGGCGAATGGTATACCGAGAACCACCCACGGGTCCCCCAAAGCGGTACTCTCTTTCCGTACGCCCGGTTCGAAAACCTGTATAAGTGCCCCGAGTTCGAGCGGGTCAAGGATCCCCTCAAGCGACACAGCGTGTTCAACTACACTCGTTCGATTCTCGGGCGCAAGGCCGTCGCAACTTCCGATCCGCTGAACGATAGGGACATCGCCTATTTCCTGGGAATCGTTAAGCTGAGTGGGCCGTACAATGCCGCCTCGCTTCCCTTGATGCTCGACGAGAGCTGGTATTCCTACGTCGCCTACGGCTTCGTTGCTGGCTGGGTTTGGGGGGGGCACGATCCCGTCATGGACCTCTTCAACAGCTGCCTTGGGAGCTACCACGGCACGGAGAAACGCGGTTGGGGATGGAGACCCGAATCAGGTAGTGGGGAGTACATCGAAGACGTCTATCCCGACGAGCCCTACAAACTCGCATCGGTTTCCTACTACGACGGACATGTGGGCCTGGAGCGAGATCCCGTACCCAACCTCGACATAGGTAGCACCGCCGGCCGTCCCCAAACGTTCTTGGGCCTTCTTGGACCGCTCTTTCCGTATGATGAGGCCTACGGGCATTGGGTCGAGAACATGCTGTACGCGCAACAAGGTATCACCCTGGAGCAATGGCTCGACCGAGGTATGGATCCCCCGAATCCTGATTGAACCACGCTCGCCGCAGCTGCACGTCCGACGCGGTTCTCACTCTTGAGCCTCGGCGCGGTGCCGGCG
>CAZKCX010000520.1:0-5483 GCA_964550865.1 uncultured Planctomycetales bacterium | reverse complement strand
GGCATACGTCGGCACGATCGGGCTGCTCTGTCTTCTGGCGTTCCTCGTTGAGCGGCAAGCCTCGATCTACCGCGACATCGAGACGCTCTGGCGAGACACGATCGCCAAGAACCCCGACTGCATCATGGCGCGGAGCAATCTGGCATGTGTCCTGCTCGAGCGCGGGAATGCCGAGGAAGCGATGGCGCACCTCCGCCATGCCCTCAGTCTGCGGCCTGAGGACGTCGACCTGCGCTGTAATCTCGGCCGTGCCTTTGAGAGGCAGGGACGACTGGAGGCGGCTCTCGTCTCGTTCCGACGCGCCCTCGAGGGACGACCCAACGATCCACGCTTCCGACGCAATGTAGGGGTCACGCTTGCTAAGCTCGGCCGGCCCGAGGAGGCCATCGACCAGTTGTCGATGGCCGTGCGGCTCCGCCCCGATGACGTCGCCTCACGGCAGAACCTGGCAGAGCTCCTACAGGCCACGGGACACACCGACCGCGCCATCCGGCATTACGAGGTGGTCGTCCGCGCCCAACCCGGCAAGATCGGCCCCATGAACAACCTGGCCTGGCTTCTCGCCACACAGCCTTACGCCACGGTCTCCGAGGGAGAGCGCGCGGTCGAATTGGCGAAACAGACCTGCCGGCGGACCGACTTCCAGATCCCCATGCTCCTGGATACGCTCGGCGCGGCCTACGCCGCCGCCGGTCGATACGCGGAAGCAACCACGGCTGCGGAGAGGGCTCGTCGGCTCGCGGAGGAGCTCGAGCAGGACGCGCTTGCCGATCGGATCCGAACGCGCCTGGCGCTCTATCGCTCCGAGAGGCGATTCACACACGCCAACCAGGGCTCCTAGCCATGCCGCATGGTTCCCTGAACCTGCGTCCGTTTGTCTCGCACGGCCGCATCCACGAAACCGTCAACGCCTGATATACTCGTAGGCAATGAGTATTCACCCTTGCGTGTCAGCGGCAGGGGACGGCGCCGGAATGACGTCTGCGGAAACCGATTCAGGCATGACCGATCCATCCCCCAACGATTCCGCATCCTCCTTCGACGCCGGCGAGCCCAACCAGAAAGTCGGCCAGGAAGCCATTGTGGATGCAGCCCGTGGCCGGGTGGCCTTCGTGGTCGCGCTCCTTTCCCGGTCCCTTCGATTGGGGATCGTCGGCGGTCTGGCATTTGGCTGGGCGCAAACGCTCATGCTCGGCCTACCGCTGGCGAAAACCATGGGGCCGGCGCAGTGGATCGATGCGCTGACGTTCTCGGGCCTCGCGCACGGCCTGCTGTGGGCGAGCTACGGCGTCGTCGCTTCGCTGGTCCTCGGTGTCGTGGGGGCCTGCAGTCGGCGCGTCCGCGCTTCTCTCGACCCCACCCCGTTGGCGACGGCCGTGCTCGCCGGGGCCGTGACGGTCTTCCTCGCTTGGCCCGCCGCCGGAATCCTCGGCGTGGGGTTCGCGCGAGGACTGGAACCGCCGTGGTGCGTGACGATGGGGACGGTCTTCCTTCTCACGATCGTGGCGGCGTACGTGATCGAGCATTGGCTGGCATCCACACGGCTCGGCCGTTTCAGCGGAGGGACGACTCGAGCCCTTGTCCTGCCCGGCCTCCTGCTCTGGCTGTTCTGCCTGGGTTTCCAAGCCTATACTTGGCCCGCCCGCGAAGGAACCGTCGCCGCCTGGCGCAACGTGCGTCCGGAACAGCCCCGCACGCTGCGGGCACGCCCCAATGTCTTGCTCGTGGTCATCGACACGCAGCGCGGCGACCGCCTGGGCTGCTACGGCTATGAACGTCCCGTCTCCCCCAACATCGACTTCCTGGCGGCGGATGGCGTTGTCTTCGACAACTGTCTCGCCGCTTCGACCTGGACGCTCCCGACGCATGCCTCGCTCTTCACCGGACTCATGCCCAGCGAGCACGGAACGACGTGGGACCACCGCTGGCTCGATCAAGGATTCACAACCTTGGCCGAACGGCTCAGACAGGCGGGGTACCAGACGATCGCCCTGAGCAACAACGACTGGATCTCCCACGCGACGAACCTCTCGCAGGGCTTCGACAGCATCACGCGGCCCGCGGCGATCCACCGCCCGCGAAGCAACAGCATCGGGGAATTCGTGGAGTGGGTCTTGCGACCCGCAGGTCTTGTCGGCCGGTGGCTAAGCCACCTCGTCACGGAGGATGCCGGTGGACGCTACACGAATCAGCTCGCGGAGCGATGGCTTACCGATCGCGATCCCGATCGACCCTTCTTCCTGTTCATCAACTACATGGAACCCCACGATCCGTACATCCCCGAGATGGCGGTGCGAAAGCAATTCGTCACGGAGCAGCGGCTCGACGCAGCCTGTCGACTCGTCTGGGATTGGGAGCGGGTCGTGGCCTACTCCTTGCTTGGGAGGTCGAGCTACTCCTCGGAGGAACGGGAGCTCATCAACCACAACTACGACGCGGAGGTCCGAATGGGCGATGCGCGCGTCGGGGAGCTTCTGACCCTTCTGGCCAGACTGGGCGAGCTGGAGAACACGCTCGTCATTCTCACGTCGGACCACGGTGAGAATCTCGGCGAACACCATCTGCTCGTCCATGCCTGGAGCGTGCATGACACCCTCGCGCACGTCCCGCTGATCATTCGCTACCCGGGTCACGTCCCGCCGGGTCGACGAAGTGATCTCGCGATGACGGTCGACATCATGCCCACGATCCTCCAGGCCGTCTTGGGCACGGGAACCCCAACCGCCTCGACGTTCGGTCGCCCGTTGCTCCACCTCCCCGCGACGACCCAGGCCGCGACGGCATCCGCATCGCCCCAGCCTCTCTCAGAGAGGGGACGGTTGGGCGTCGTCGAGCTCATGGTGCCCCAGGGCGTCGGCGCCGACGTCGCCCAGCGCCTCAATATCGCCTTCGATCGAGGGGCCCTCCGTGGGCCAATGCGAGCCGCATGCCTGGACCAGTGGAAGTACGTCGTGGGACCTGCCGGCAGCGAAGCCCTATACAACGTGGCCGTCGATCCGCAGGAACACGAGAACCTGATCGAATCCCATCGGACGATTGCCGATCACCTCCGAGACAGTCTGCGTCTATGGCTTAAGAAGGCCAAGCGCCATGTGCCGGCGCCGTTGAGGAAACAGGATCCGACCGTGCCGCTCGATCCGGCCGTGGGAGCACGGTTGAGGAACTTGGGCTACATCCAATGAACCGCGTGACGATGCGACTCCCATGAAGCTGCCACTCGACGAAGTCGTGCCCTGGGGACGATCCTTCGAGGAATACGTGCGCATGTTCGACTTATGCCCGGAGGATCTCGCCGGGCGTATCCTCGGCTGCGGTGACGGACCCGCGAGCTACAACGCCGAGTCGTGCGCACGGGGTCTTCGCGCGGTTTCGGTTGATCCGATCTACGCATTTCCCCGCGAGACCATTCGCAGGCTGATCGACGAGACCTACGAGCGCATCCTGCAGCGCACGCGCCTCTTGCGAGACCGCTTCCTGTGGAAGAGCATCCACTCGGTGGAAGAGCTCGGACGAATCCGGATGCGGGCGATGCGGCATTTCCTCGCCGATTACCCGGACGGGCGACGCACCGGACGGTACCTCGCCGCAAGCTTGCCGGATCTGCCCTTTGCCGACCGAGTATTCGACCTGGCGATCTGCTCGCACCTCCTGTTCACCTATTCGGAAACGCTGACGATCGATTTCCACGTCCGCGCCTTGGTTGAGATGGCCCGGATCGCACGGGAGGTCCGCGTCTTTCCGCTTGTCACATGCGACAGCGAACCGTCCTCCTTGCTCGAGCCATGCCAGAAACGACTGCGTCGGGAAGGCTTCCGCACCGAGGTTCGCCCGGTACCCTATGAGTTCCAGCGAGGCGGCAACGAGATGCTCGTGGTCCGCTGCCGGGAGTAGCCCGCGTCCGGGCCGAACCGCTTGACGACCCACTGCAGGTCATCGCATATAGTCGCGCGTCACGGGCCGCATGGCCTTCGTGTCCGACCGGGAACGGTTCGCTCATGCTCATGCACGTTTCGAACACACGCCTACCCGCCGCTCGACGGGTCGATCGACTCGCCTGGGCGCTGCAAGTCCTCCTACTGGTGGGAGGCATCTGCGTGCAGCTCGCCGTCGGCGCACACATCCGATGGCACGGCGAAGTGCTCGTCCAGTTGCGGTATCCCTTTCTCGGATTGGTCCTCATACTGGTCGGGCTGGGCCTGCGGTGGCTTCTGAGTCCGAGGTTCAGGGCCTGGACCCGGCTCGCGCATTGGGAGGCCCGCCGTCGCGTCCTCGAGTACGCAAACGGCTCACCGAAGGTGCCCTGGCTCGCCGGCCTGTTCTGGGTCTTCCTGCCCACGCTCGTCCTCTACCAGAGCAACCATCGAACGATCAGCTCGGCCGACACCGTTCCGGCAGTCCTCACGGCCGTGAGCATCGTCACCGAAGGCAACTGGGCACTCGACGAGCACGTCGAGAGCGATCGCGCCGCCTACACCTTCTTCCAGGAAGGCGACCACTACTACAGCCAGTTCGGCTGGGGCGTCGCGGTGGCCGCGTTGCCATTCGTGCAGGCCTGCGAATGGCTCGGCGGAGATCTGTCCGACCGAACGATGCTGCGACGGCTGGAGAAGGTCATGGCCTCGACGATCGCCTCCCTGGCGGCGATGCTGATGTTCTTCGTCTTCTTGCGGGTCGCGCCTCCCGCGGTAGCCGCCTTCCTCACGATCTTCTTCACCCTCGGGACGCAGAATTGGACCATCGCCGGGCAGGCCATGTGGCAACACACGCCGCTGATGCTGTGCGTCGTGATGTTGCTGTTCGTCGAATACCATCGAAACCACGCTCCCGGATGGATCGGAAGCATACTCCAAGGGGCCCTCCTCGGAATTGGAACCGCCGTTCGCCCCACGGCCGCTCTCTTGGTCGCGCCGTTCGGCCTCTATGTCCTTCTGACGCGAGGCAGGAAGACCATCGCCTATGCGGCCGGGGTGTTCCTCGGCTATCTGCCCTTCTTCGTCATCTACGTATCCGTCTTCGGATCGGTCCTCGGACCCTACAAGCCCGCGCCCGATCCCCAATACTGGCAGTCCGACTACCTCGTGGCAATTCTCGGCAATCTCGTCAGCCCCGTGCGAGGCGTACTCGTCTACGAACCCTTCGTCGCCTTGGCGGTGTTCGGCTTTTTCGGCAGAGCTCGGACGAGATCGGACGCGAGCCTCCGTCTGGCCCTCGCGGCGTGGTTCCTTCTCCACCTCCTGCTCGTCTCCCGTTTCACGCACTGGTGGGGTGGGCACTGCTGGGGCCCTCGGTACTTCACCGAGGTGATGCCCGCGTTCTGCGTGATGGTGGCCCCTGCCGTCGTCCGGCTATGGCAAGCCCGCATCGCCCGGGGCATCCTGTACGCCCTGCTTGCTTGGTCGATCGCACTGCACGCAATCGGAGCCTTCGCACCGTCGGCGACGGACTGGTGTGAAACGCCCATCGACGTCGATGCCGCTCCTCGC
>CAZKCX010000519.1:0-5485 GCA_964550865.1 uncultured Planctomycetales bacterium | reverse complement strand
GAAAAGGCCTCGACCAATATCCGCTTCCGGGCGGGCAGGAATCGCAGGCTTTGCAGCCAACCGTTCCCCCCGCGCTTGCGGAACTGATAGTCACAGAGGATCTCGTGCACCTTGCCGCCGGCGTCGTTCTCCCGCGTTCGGTGATACACGCCCGGCTTGTGGCCGCAGACGACCAGGAAGATGTTCCGGTGCTTTCGCACCAGGTGCTTCCACAGTCCCTGCCCGCCGTAGCCGTTCTTGCAGTAGAGGTTGCCGTCCTCATCGCCGCCGTTCGCCCCCATGTAGTAGTGTGTGGCCAGGATCACGTGATGGTTTGGATGGGCCCGCACGACTTCCTTCGCCCAGTCGAGGACCTTCGGCCTCGGCGAGAACTCCAGACTCACGACCATGAACCGCATGCCGCCGCCTTCGAAGTAGCAATAGTTGTTCGCGTTGGTACGGTCCATAAAGCCCCCGTACCAATCGCACCCTTCGAATCGGGAGGGCGGGAAGTACTTGTCGTAAAGGTCGGCCGCACGCGTGTAGATCGGGAACATGTCGTGGTTGCCCGGCAGGACGCTGTAGGGCACCACGCCGTCGAGGATCTTGTGCGCCGCGTCGGCGACCTTCCACTCCGCTTCGTTGGTGGCGGTATTGACGAGATCGCCCAGATGGATCACGAACCGGACGTTGTCCTTCTTGGCCCGGTCGCGAACCCACCGAGTCTGGGCGGCGTAGATGCCGTGCCGGCTGGGGCTCGAGCAGTAGTACTGCGTATCCGGTAGGAGGACGACGGAGAACGGCCGCGCCGCATCGGCCAACGCCGCGCCCGTCAGGAAGAAGACCAGCCCGATCGCATGGCCTGCGCTACAACCGCGGTGCGTCTTCCGGTGCATGACGGCCTCCGCTGATGGGTTACAGATGGAAAGGCCCTGGAAGGGCCCGCCGTCCACTGACTTGCCGGGCCCGATTATAGGCGCTCTGCGCGGTTGTCGCCCGCAGTTCCGGCCCCGGGTCCGAAAAAGCTCCCCTTGCCACTTCCACCCCCTCGCGGCGGGGGATGCAGCGCAACCGCAGCGAACCCGAGCAAGGTCTCGGGCGACATGTTCTTGCATAACAAACCTTTGCGCAGTCGAAGTTATGCTTGCTTCTTGCCGATAGCCTTCAGGAGTGTGGGAACTGGGACCCCGTCGGGGCCTGTGATATGCGGAGTACGTTCATGAAAAACACGCACATCTTGAATCTCGCGTTCCAGGTCCTTCTCGGAAGCGTCGTGCTGGGTGCGGGCATACTCGCGTGCACGCCGCCGCAAGTCCTCCTCGACGAGTCGTACGCCGCGGCCATCGCGGACGCCGAGACCGCCCAGGCGAATGAGAGCTATCGCGCATTCAGATGAACCGGGCCATCAACTCGTCGATGGCGGCGTCGACGTTCTGGGGGGTAATCGCCATTCGCCCGCGGAGGGCTTCGACCTGGCCTCGCTTGGCGTCGTCGTCGAGGTCATCGAGCCCGCGGAACAAACCGACGCGTCGCCCCACCTGGTAGGTCGTCTGGTCGTCGGGCGGCATGGCGAGAAAACGCCGAAGGACATCCGTCATGCGCTCTCGGTCCTCCGGCAGCTTGCCCTCCAGGTCCTCGAACAGATTCAAGATGTGATCGCTGCGAACGAAGCTGTCGATGCCGTCCACATGCCCCAGGAAGGTGAGCAGTTCTTGCACGATCTCGCTATCGGTGCACTTGTCGAACGTTCCGGCCTGCCACTGCTCGAACAGTGGAACGCTCTGGGGGATCGCGAGGGAGCGAAGTCGGATGAAGTCCGGGTTGATCTGATTCATCACGTCGGCGGATTCGACGGCGTGCCGATGGGATAGCTCTCGACCGCCGAGGCCCGGCATGTGGTACTCGCTCAGCTCGATGCCGGCGCGCTTGACCTTCTGTCCCGCATCGATATGCCGCGCTTTGTCCACGCCCTTGTGCACCCGACGGAGGACCTCGTCGCTCCCGGACTCCATCCCGATGTGAATACGATTCAGGCCCGCGCGGGCCAGCGCCGCCATGTCTTCGTCGTCGATCCTCGATACCGTATGCGAACGCGCGTAGGACGTGATTCGTTCGATCGAGGGGAAGCGATCGCGGAGGTGGAGCAAGATCTCCACGAGATCGGCCGGCTTGATGATCAGACTGTTCGCATCCTGGAGGAATACCGATCGCATGCCTCCGGCCAGCCAATGAAGCGCTGCGGAATACGCCTGGGCCTCGTGCGGGCCGAGCCGTGCCGCCAACGCATTGATCGCCTGCCGAGAGATCTCCCCGTCCGGTCCGACGTCTTCCCGCAAGGCCGTGACGGCCTCGAACACCGCGTCAATGTCGCGCTTGACGTGCTCGACAGGACGGAGGGAGAACTTCGCGCCTTTGTAGACCGGGCAAAAGGTGCAGCGATTCCACGGACAGTTCCGCGTCACGCGGATGAGCAGACTGTGGGCCTCGCTTGGCGGACGGATGGGGCCTTGCTCGAAGCCTCGATAATCTCCGTTCTTCGCCTGGGCCATGACGGCAACCATGGTGCTCTGCTGGACTACGATCCCTGCCGGTTCACCGTCCGATGGTAGCGACCGCCGACGTCTTGTCCATTGTCGTCACGACACGGCCGACTCCCACGGAGGAGCTGGCCCGTCTCAACCCTTGCCGACGGGACACGTTCCCCAGCTGTTTTTCTCGAGATACTGCTGGTGGTATTCCTCGGCGCGGTAGAACTCCTTCGCCGGAACGAACTCGGTGACGATCGGCCTCCTGTACCGGCCCGATCGGTCGAGCCTCTCCTTCGAGGCCTCGGCGAGATCCTTCTGCTCGTCGGTATGGTAGAAGATCACCGAGCGATACTGATGCCCGACGTCGGGGCCCTGCCGATTCCTGGTCGTCGGGTCGTGGCACGACCAGAAGACGTCCAGCAACCGCTCGTAGGACACCTTCGCCGGATCGTACACGACGCGAACGACCTCGGCGTGTCCCGTCCTACCCGAGCAGACCTGATGGTAGCTCGGATTCTCGAAGTCTCCGCCGCTGTAGCCGACAGACGTTTCCAGCACACCTTCGACCCGCCGAAACGCCGCCTCGACACTCCAGAAGCATCCGGCCCCGAATGTCGCGACAGCCGTCTTCTCGGATTCGCCGGCCTTTCCCAATGTGCTCGCCAAGGGTCTTGATCGACTGGACAAGTCCATGGCCGATGCCTCCTTCGCTTCGTCGCAACCGACGAGCGTGCACGCGATCGGCAGCGACGCCAAAACACCAACCGTCACCAAAGCTCGCTGATTTCCATCCATGATCCCACCTCCGAAACCGCCTCGCGGCGAGACGCGCCAATCGTCCGACCTGCACAGTTGCCGCGCTTCGTGCCCACCTACCCACACCATTGGATGTCCGTCGCCGTCCGGAACATCCAGGCGGTTATGCACGTAGCTCGACGGCGGTCTCGAAGAGGGCCTCGACGTTTGGGAACGGAAATCCCGGATCAATCTCGATATAGAGCCACGATCCGCCGGAGGGCGTGTCGAAGATCTCGATGAGTCGCAGGACGTGCTCGCGGACGTCCTGAGGCGTGCCTCGCTGCATCAGCTCGCCTCGGTCCGGATGGAGCTGAACGGCCAGGCCGAGATCTCGACAGCGTCGGGCGAGATCTGGAAGATCGAACACCGTGAGTTGAGGCCAGATCGCCGCAACGCCGAGCGCGGCGAACTCCTCGAGCAGCTCATCGACCTTGCCGCAACAGTGGAAGAAGACCGGCTTGCCGGCCCGACGAACGGGCGAGAACAGGCCGTCGTAGCGCTGCTTGAAGAACCGCCGCCAATCGTCGAGGGACATCAGCAGCGACGACCGCGTGCCGAAGTCGTCGCCGAACGCCACGCCGTCCACACCGAGGGCCAGCGCGCGTCGAACGCAGCCGGCGCAGTGCCCAGCGACCGCATCCTCGAGGCGGTGGATCTCCGGCGCATCCAGGGCAATGTCCACGAGCACGTCCTCGAACGGGCGAAGCGAGTGCAGCTTCTCGAAGAGGCTCCCGCCGTCGCCGAGCAGGAAGTACCCCGCGGATTGATGGCGCTTCGCCGCTCCCAATGCCTGCTCGAACTCCGTTCCCCGGCAATCCGGCGGGGCCGGTGGATCGTACTCGTCGAGTCTCGAAAAGTCCTTCAACGGCCAATCGATCGGATGACCCCATACCCCGTAGAGCCGATGCTCCCATGTCGTGCCCCATTCGTCGGTCCGCATGGCGTGATAACGGCCGTCGGGATCGAATTCACCGGGAACGGGCGGATCGGGCAGGGTGAAACCGGACGCATCACCGAAGTCGTGGCTACACGCTCGCATGAGATCGAGGAGCTTCCGGCCATGCTCGTGGAGGCCGGCGGGCGAGGGATGGACCTGGAGAGGGATCCGGTCGACCGGCTGGAAGGCCAGGGCGTTGTGGATGCGCTCGCGCGGGGTCACCGCTTGCTCCTTTCCTGCGGAACACGCCTTGATCGCGACGACTCCCATACCCGTTTGCGGCGACGCGTGCAATGGCGGCCTACTGCTTCTGCGGTCGATGTCTGGTCAGGCGGCGTCGATGTGGAGGTCGGCCCTGGAAGGAACCTCAGACGTCTTGCCTCACGGAAGGCGATAGAGCGCCGGAACCCCCTGCAGGCAGAATCCCCTCAGCTACCCATCTGCATCACGACGGCGATCGTGCCGACGACGATGGCCGCCCCGGCGAGGATGGCCGTAATCGCCACCAGGATCGTGAACTGACGGGTCTGGCGGTGAAGGATCTCATCGAGCTGTGCGTGGCGATCGGCATTGGCCACATGCAGCTCGTTCAGGGAGGCGGTCTGCGACTCGGCTGCGTCGCCCAGCTTGTCGATGCTTCGGCCGAACGACTGCATCGAGCTGGAGAGCTGGACGTCCGCCTCGGCACCCATCTCGAGTTGTCGCTGGACGCCGGAGAGGGCCTCGGTCTGCTGACGCGTTACGCGGGGCAACTCCCCGATGGCGTCGCTGAGCTGCTGGGTCCGCACGGTGGACGTCTCGAGCTGGGCGGCGATCGCGCTCAGCAACTCCGCCTGCTGTCGATTCAGGCTGGGCAGGTCGCTGAGCGATCGGCTCAATTGCGTCATGGCCTCGGAGATCTGCTCGGTGGTCGATTCCTGGGTCTGCATGTGCGTCTGGAGCTGGTCCATCATGTCCAGCACGCGGTCGTAGCCCTCCTGCAGCTTCGATAGGCTCACCTCGCGCCGGCCTCGACGGCTGACGGCGGCCGTAATCCGCTCCGCGGCGGACGCGTCGTCGCCGTCCGCGCCGGCCGAAGGTCCAGCGGACGTCCTCGCCTCGTCCACGCCCTCGACGTTGCCCGTCGAGGAATCCTCTGTGGCTTGACGTTCGCCGCGGCGAATCCACCCGCCGATGCGGGACCAGAATCCAAGCTTCGTCATCGGGCTCACCCTCCGATGGGCGATGCGTCGTTCGCACCTTC
>CAZKCX010000518.1:0-5513 GCA_964550865.1 uncultured Planctomycetales bacterium | reverse complement strand
GGGGGGGGGTAGATTAGTATCGTTGAGTCAGCCCGGTGGGGGCTGAACGGTTACAGTCAAACTTGGTCGACGCGTAGAAGAACCATCCCGGCCACGGCGCTTCCCTCGGCGAATAGCACGAGCCGTGATAGAAGATGTGATTCACGCCGCACAGGAATAGCTCGTCGATCTGAAGCTTGGCATGGCCCAGCGCGGTGTGCCAGTGCTCGCGGAGCCACGTGCAGGTCTCCGAGGAAACGAGCTGCTTGCCGGGTGCATGCGCGATGTGTGCCGCCGACGCGGGCAGCATGCAGATCCGCGGATCAGCGTCGCCTTTGCGAATCATCTTGGGATCGCGTCGGAAGCCGGGGATCGGGTACTCCGGCGCGCCGAACATCTCCGTCTCGGGGATGTCGCACGCGGCGTAGGTGTCGATCAGGTTGCTCGGCGAACCGTGGGCCTGATTGCGCGTCACCATGCCACGCGCGTGGCACCACTCGACCCATGTCTTAATGAACTCGAGGTGCAGCTCGCTGAGGACGATGCGGTAGTCGCACTTGATCCGCGAGCGAGGTCCCTCCTTGCCGAAGAGCGAATCATAGTGCTCCGCGAGATCGTAGCCGTGGCGCTTCTCGAAGGCGTCGAGCAGGTCCACCGACCAGTTGCCGCTGTACTCGAACGAGTCATGGTATTGCGCCCTCGGCATGGCCGGCTTGCCGGCATCGAACGCTTTCGTGAACCGCTTCAGATAGAAACGCATCGCCGAAGGCGAGTACGGATTCAGCATGTGCCCCTCGCCACCCGGCGCGGCCCGCTTGACCATCCGCTTGGCGGTAAAGCTCAGCTTGCCTGTCTTGGCGTCGAAGTTGGCGACGATGTCGGCGGTCCGCTTGTCCAACCCCGGCCCGCCGAAGCACCACCCCGTTCCCGTCGTCGTGTCGATGTTCATGCCGAGGGACTCGGCCCTCTTCACCATGTAGTCCAGCATCTCCATCCACTTCGGCGAGAGGAACTGGATAGTCTTCTCCTCGTAGCCGCGGGCGCCGTAGATGGGCACGACATGCAGCGTCCCCATGCCGGCCTGCTGATACTTTTCCAGGTTGTAGTCGATGTTGGCCTTGTCCCACGCGCTGCCGGGCGACCAGAAGTACGTCCCCGGCTTGTGTTGCACTTGGATCTCGAACGGCCAGCCCGCCTCGCGGGCTTCTGCTTGCGTGCTCTCCCCACTCATCAGGAGCAGGCAGACGCCTGCGATCAGGCCGACCATCCAGCGGTGGTGTTTCGTCGTCATCGGATCATTCCTTGTGTGGGCATTCATTGGCAAGGGCGCGCGACCTTGCCTCGAATGGGGGGCCATCGCTTCAGCGGCGAGGCCAAAATGGGTGGCCCATCGCTTCAGCGGTGGGGAACACGAATTCACGTGTGACAATTCGTTTCTTTCGTAACGAGCGACAACGCCTTCGCAACGATCCGCACTCTCATCGAATCCGCAACGTGTACTTGTACGCGTCGGCGCCCCAGAAGTCCTTCGGATCCTCGCCGAGGCGCGTCAGATAGAGCTCCAGTTCGTGCGTCTGCCGGTTCTCGAGCAGCGAGAAGTTCGACAGCTGAAGCCGACTGCCCTCGTCCTCGCGTCGATCGTCGATGCGCGTCACAGTGTTCTTCTTCAAGGCGGGCGTCTTCTCGTCGACCTCCGCGATCACAAGCGGGTACCGCGGCGAGTTGCCCCGCGTGCGACCCGCGCAGATGTTGCCGATCCAGTAGAGCTTGCCCTTGACGCTGTGCCGGATCATCCGGTGGAAGCTCGACGGCGAGTAGAACTGCGATCCGTCGTCGTAGCGCAGATCCGTCGGCTTCGTCATCGTCTTGCCGCCGTCGGTTGATAGGCTGAACCACTTGCGCCCCGGGACCTCCTTCGGATTCAGCCCCGCGTTAGATCCCCGCCACACCACCAGCAGCCGGCCGTCCTTCAGCTCGGCCACCTCCGGCTCGAGCAGACCCCGGGAGCTCACACCCCGCGAGACCCACACCGGCTTGCCGGCCGTCCAGGTATACGCCTTCCTTTCGGCATCCCACCGGCCGAGGAAGCAGACCGAGCCGATATTCCGCGCGTCGGCGGGAATGCCCATCACAGAGAGCTTCTTCGGGTTCGGGACGGGCACGTCCTTCGGGATGTTCACCGTCGCCCCGGCCGTGATGAGCGTCCCGTTGCTGTGCCGGATGATGTTGTTCCCGCAGTACGCCTGGTTGTTGTTGAGGTACTCGGGGTTGAAGGGGTCGCTCGGATCGAACCGCATCCCCGGCTCGTACATGAGCTGGACCCCGTCGGACCAGGTCCTCCCGTTGTCGCGCGAGAGCCGGCTGAAGAGTTGATTGTAGTAGACGCCCTTCTTGTGCGTCTGTCGCAGCCAGGTCGAGACGATCGCCTTGGCGGCCGCATCATAGATCTGCGGGCCGTGGCCCCAATACACCCGCACGCCCTGCGGATGTGTGACGACCTCCGGCTGCGGCTCGAAGTCCGACCACGTGCGGCCGTTATCCATCGACCATCGTCGCGTAGGCTTCTCCGGCGTGTCGCTCCGGGCCATCGTCGACCAACGTTCTTCCCGGACGATTCCGGGACCCATGTAGCGAACCCCAACCATCGCCGCCGTCTTCGGCCGCGGGTGCTTGCGGTAGACCTCGCGCTCGACCTCGACGATCGGCGCGTTGGTCTGCCACGGCATCTTCTCGGCCCCGACGACCCAGGACGGGACACAGACAAGCGTCGCCGCACCCGCCAAGAAACCACGCATCATGCGTTCACCTCGATTCGCAAGGAGGCCTAGATCGCCACCTTGAGCGTCTTGATCTCGAACGGCCGCAGGTACAACTCCACCCGACTCCCACCCTGAACACGGAGCTTCTTGGGCTGCTCCTCCATCAGGTTCGTCTCGCTGACGCGCCGGACCTTCCGCGCGAACGTCAGGTTCACGCGCGTGCCCATCTTGCCCGCCTCGTAGAGCCGCACGATCCACCCTTGCCCGTCCTCAGCCCATTTGATGCACTCGACGATGACGTTCGGTTTGTCCACCACCAGCGTCCCCTCGAAACCCTCGGCCTTCGCCCCGGCAGGTGTCACCGTCGCGGAGACGTTCAGTTCGTACGCCGGCCGCACGACCGCCTCGACCGAGAACGGGCATGCGTGCGGCAACACGGAGTACGTCACACGGTGTTCGCCCTCGTCGCCGCGCGGGTCCGGGTGGGTGCCGGACTTCATCAGCGTCAGGCCGATCTCGCCGCCGCGTACGCTGACGCCGTACTTGCAGTCGTTCAGGATCGCCACACCGAAGCCGTTGTCCGAAAGGTCGACCCACTTGTGGTGACAGACCTCAAATCGGGCACGATCCTCCGGTCGGTTGCGGTGCGTCGGCCGCTCGACGTGGCCGTACTGGATCTCGTGCCGGGCAAAGTCGGACCGGACGTCCAACTCGAAGCTGGTCTTGAGGAGCTGGTGCTTCTCGTGCCAGTCGATCACGGTTTCGAAGTCGACCCGCGGCGAGTGTGCGTGGAAGACCATATCTTGCACGAGCCGCGACGCCCGCCCGATCTCGTATTCGCACCGCAGGCGAAGCTGCAACGGCCCATTCGCCACGACCTCGCGCCGAACCAGCCGATCCTCGATCCGCATCTTGAGGTGCTGGTCGCTGTCGATGTCCCAGTTGTCCCACTGCTCCGGGATGTCCTCCCCGATGCTCAACGTGTTGAGCTGACCGCCCGACGGCCGGACGATCTCCCGCCCGGAGGCCTTGTCGAGAAACGACACGATCCGGCCGATGTCGTCGAAACGAACAACCGCGTGCGGCGTCTCGATCTCGTCCGAGCCGACCGTGAAGGCCGAGTCGCCTTCGGTCTCCCCTTTCGTCAGATCGACCACGGTCGCGCCGAGGGCTGGCGCGTCCAGGCCGTAGGCGATGAGCTTCCGCTCGCCGCAAACGTCCTCGAGCCACTGCGAGGTGACGGTCGGAGCCGCGGGCTTGGTACCTCGCGGCGCGCCGGCCAACTCGAGCTCCCCCTCCCGATCCCAGCTCAGGCTGTTGACGACGAGCAGCCGTTTCGCCGGAGACGACGACCGGCTCGCGCCGAGCTCCTTCAATGCCGCCGCACTCAGCGCCTCCGCGTCGGCAATGCACCGCTCGAACGTCTCGACGGCCTCGTCGTTCACCTCGCGAATCGACGAGCCCGGCAGGATGTCGTGGAACTGATTCGTCAGCAGCGTCTTCCAAATCGCCAGCAGCTCCGCGGCGGGATACTTCGCCCCGCCCATCGCCGCCCGCGCACAGAGGAACTCCGCCTCACGGAGGGCGATCTCCGTCTTGCGGTTGCCGCGCTTGATCTTGGCGATGCTCGTCAACGTGCCCCGATGGAACTCGAGATACAGCTCGCCGCCGTACTCCGGCAATGCCGTCATCTCGTTGCGGATGCCCTTCATGAACGCGCTGACGGACGTCCACTGGGCCTTCGGACAGCCTTCCAGGTCTTCCACCCGCCGGGCCATCTCGAGCATCTCGTTCGTCGGCCCGCCCCCGCCGTCTCCATAGCCGATGGCCACGAGCCGTCGGTCCTGGACATCCTTGTGCTGAACCCACTTCCAATGTTCCATGAGCGCGGCCGGATCGGGACCCGACTGAATCGTGTTGTAATGCGCCAGGACCTCCGTCCCGTCGATCCCGTGCCAGTGGAACGTGTCGTACGGGAACCGCGTCATGTCGTTCCACGTGATCTTGGTCGTGCAGAAGTTCTCGACGTAGCAGCCACGGAGGATCTGCGGCAATGCCGCCGAATAGCCGAACACGTCCGGCATCCACATCGTGTCGGAGGTGTAGCCGAACATCTCGCGCGTCGCGTTTTGCCCGACCATGAGCTGCCGCACGAACGACTCGCCGCACGGGATATTGCAATCCGGCTCGACCCACATCGCGCCGTTCGGCTCCCAGTTGCCCGCCTCGACGGCCCGTTGCATCCGCTTGAACAGGCTCGGATACAGCTCGCGGACCTTCTCCGCGTGGCACGGGGCGCTCTGGATGAAGAGGAACTCGGGATACTGATCCATCAGGTTCAACACGCTGGAGAACGTCCGCGCCCCTTTCCGCCACGTCTCGGCCAGCGGCCACAACCACGCGGTGTCCAGGTGCGAATGCCCGATGATGCCCATCAGCGGGGTGGTCGGGCCGTTCTTGGCGCGGACCAGCGGCTGCATGATCTTGCGGGCCTCGAAGAGCTTCTCCCGCCACACCTCCTCGGGCAGCTCCTGCGGCATGGCGTTGACGAGCCGGAAGACGCTCAGCAACCGATGGATGATGGTGTTGCGACGCAGGCTGTTCTCGTCCAAGGTCCAGATCAGCTCGCGAAGGGCCTTCAGGTCGAACACGAACGCCGTTACGTCCTCCCGCTCGAGCAGCAGCTGGACCCCTTCGAATACGCGGGAGTTCTTCTCGATGATATAACCCGTCTCGCGCGGCATCACCCCGGGAAACGTATGACTCGCGTAGGCC
>CAZKCX010000517.1:0-5545 GCA_964550865.1 uncultured Planctomycetales bacterium | reverse complement strand
GAACCACTTCACCGGCCAGAGGCATGCGCACTGGTTCGAGAAGAACGTGCGCATCTGGGGCTACAACGGGACCTCGCCCGGGCCGACCATCGAGTGCATCGAGGGCGACCGGATCCGTTGGCTGAAGAACCCGACCAAGGACACAAACTACATCTCGGCCGTCGGCTCGCAGTGGTTCATGAACGCCCTGGGTCGGGCCTACCTGCTGACGGGTGACGAGAAGTACGCCGAGACCTTAGCCTGGATCTTCGATTCGTGGTACGACCACGTGCCGGAGATCCGCCGCTTCCAGTGTGGGATCGGGATCGATCCGGTCTTCCGCGCCTACTATCCGGGCATCCGGTCGCGGATCCTGGTCGAGAACGCCTACGCGATGGCGCAAAGCCCCGCGCTGACGCCCGAGATCCACGTCAAGATCCTCAAGCATCTCCTCGGTTGTGCGGCCTGGCTTGCGGCGCACGAGACCCGCTATCGCCCGGGGAACCAGCAGGTCGGCGCCGTGGTCGGACTCGGCGCCGTCGGCCTGGTCTTCCCGGAGTTCAAGGACGCCGAGGCATGGACGGTCAAGGCCGAGACCCTCATGCGGCAACACCTAACGCGGGACTTCTTCGCCGACGGAGGCCACAAGGAGCTCTGCACACAGTACCACAAGACCGTCCTCCGCGACGTCGGCTACGTCGCGCTGATCGAGAAGGCCAACGGCGGCTCGTTCCTCACCCGAGACGACGTCCGCGCGGATGCCGAACGCGCCTACGACTGGCTCGCCAGGATCGTCACGCCGACCGGTCACACGCCCCCGCTCCACTCGGCCGTGTTCGCGACGGACTACGCCGTGCACCTCACGATCGCCGCCCGGGCCTTCCGACGTCCGGACATGCTGTGGTTGGCCCGGCGCTTCTGGGAGCAAGACCGCGCGCCGAACCAGAAAGGTCCGTTCGCACTGGCCAACTACCTGGTGTGCGAGTCCTTCGCGCCGACATCCGCCGACGCCCTAACACCTCGGCCGCCGCCGTACCGCAGCGTACACCTCGAGGCGTCGGGGTTCGCCATCCTGCGATCGGGCTGGGCACCGACGGACGACTACCTCCTGTTCCAATACGGCTGGTCGAACTCGGGCCACGCGTATCCGGCCGCCCTTTCGTTCTTGCTGATGCGCAACGGGGAGCTGGTCGCCACGCATCCGGGCTCCCCGCTGAGCTACCGCCATCCGGCCTATCGCTATTGCCACTCGACCCTGGCGCACAACGTCGTCACCATCGATCGGAAGAACACCAAGGGAAAGGGCCGCTTCGCGCCCGGCGGGAAGCTCCTTACCTACGCGGATCTCGACGGCGCCTGGTACGTCCGGGCAGCCCACGACGGATACAAGGCGGCCTTCAACGCCGTGCACGAACGGCGGATCCTGGCCCTGCGCGAGGGTCCGATCGTCATCGACGACCGGCTGACCGGCGGAACGGGCCACAAGGCCATCTGGAGCCTGCACACCCCGCTCGACGTCAGCGTCGGCGAAGACCGAACGACCACGCTCAAGGGACGAAACAGGGTTCGCCTCCTACCGGCCTGGCCCGAGGAGATCGAGGACGTCGGAATCGAGCGCCGCTGGATGGCCGTCCTCCCCGAGACCTGCCAGCCCGAAGACTGCGGTCGGACCGTGCCGGTGATCCGCTATACCAAGCCGATCGGCTCGAACGGCGCCCGATTCACCATCGCCATCGTCGGCGCAACCGGCCAATGCAGACCCCTGTCGGGGGACGCCCTCCTGCTGGAGATCGGTTCCACACGGTATCGGATACTCTGGGGCGACGGCGAGCGCGCGGTGGCTTCCGAAGGTGTCACCGCCCGCGCCGAATGTGCCTGCGTCGAATACCGAAGCGGTCGGGCGACACGGGCGTGGGTCGTTCGCGGCCGGCAGCTCGACGTCGACGGCAAGCAATGGTGGAGCGCGCCCGAGCCCCAAGACGTCGTGGTTTCGCCGCCGTAGGCATGGACGTTCCGACCCGAAGCCCATACCCTTGGCTTGCCTATACGTTCTTCTACCCGTTGGGAGCTTGATTCATGAATGTGCGAGTCGTCGCGGCAGTCTCCGTCATCGTGTTCCTCTCGTTCGGGCATGCCACAGTCCATGCCGGACCGAGCATCAATGACGAACCCGCCAAGCCGTACGAATGGGGCCTTCGACCGGCCCCCGAGTCGACATCGGCCGTCAACCCGCCGTCGTTCGTGTGGCGACCGCAGGAGGACGCCAAGACCTACGCCGTTCAGTGTGCGCGGAGCAGGAGATTCGAGAAGGTCGACTATGAGGTCCGGGGTCTCGAGTTCAACTGCCACTGTCCGCCGAGGCCGCTCGATGCCGGCCAGTGGTATTGGCGCTTCCGCTTCGTCGACGCGAAAGGAAAGGCATCGCGCTGGAGCCGCGTGCGTCGGTTTGTCGTTCCCGTGAAGGCCGTCGAGATGCCGATGCCCGTCCGCGAGGAGCTCCTCGGCCGCATTCCGAAGACGCACCCCCGGCTCTTCGTTCGTCCGGAAGACCTGCCCGAGCTGCGTCGCCGCGCGAAGACCGATCTGAAGTCTCGCTACGACCGGCTCGTCGCGCGGTGTGAGCGGATCCTGCAGAAGCCCCCGTCCACGGCGGAGCCCCCCAAGTACCCCCAGGGCACCGTCCGCAAGAGCGAGGAATGGCGGAAGATCTGGTGGGGCAATCGCAATCGCACGCGCGCGGTTCTCGAGAACGCGTCGTATCTGGCGTTCGCCCGCCTGCTCGGCGGCAAGGAGGAGTACGGCCGACTCGCCAAGCGTTTGCTCCTCGGCGCGGCCGAGTGGGACCCGAAGGGCGCGACCGGCTATCGCTACAACGACGAGGCGGGCATGCCCTTCGCCTACTACTTCGCGCGGACGTACACCTTCGTGAACGACCTGCTCACCGAAGCCGAGCGGGAGAAATGCCGGAAGGTCATGCGGATCCGCGGCGAGGAGATGTATCACCATCTCTGCCCGCGCCACCTCTGGACGCCGTACCGGAGTCATTCCAACCGGGCGTGGCACTTCCTGGGTGAGGTGGGCGTTGCGTTCCTCGACGAGATCCCCGAGGCCCGAGACTGGGCCTGGTTCGCGATGAACGTCTTTTTCAACGTCTACCCGGTCTGGTGCGACGACGACGGCGGCTGGCACGAAGGGGTCTCTTACTGGCGGAGCTACATCTATCGTTTTACGTGGTGGGCCGACGTCATGCGGGCCGCCATGGGCATCGATGCCTATCGCAAACCGTACTTCGCCAAGGCGGGCTACTACGCGATGTATCTCATGCCGCCCGGCACGCACGGCGGCGGCTTCGGTGACCTGACCGGATCCAAGCGCGCGGAACACTGTCGAGAGCTGATGACCACACTCGCCTCGCAGGCCAAGAACGCCCATTGGCAATGGTACGTGAACGCCCTCGGCGGCCCGGATAGCGCGGGCGGATACGTCGGCTTCGTGCGCGGCGCGCTGCCGAAGATCGAGCCCAGGCCGCCGACCGACCTACCGACCAGCCGTTGCTTCTGGGGCATCGGCCAGGCGTACCTGAACACGAACCTGCTCGACGGCACGAAGAACGTCGGCGTTCGATTCAAGTCGAGCCCCTTCGGCGGGCGGAGTCACGGCTACGAGTCCAGCAACGCCTTTCTCCTCCAAGCCTTCGGCGAGCGGCTGCTCATCCGCTCCGGTCGACGCGATGTCCACGGGAGCAAGCATCACCGTCGGTGGATGCACTCCACGCGGAGCGTGAACTGCATCACCGTCAACGGGGAGGGCCAGCTCCGACACACCAGCATGGCGCCGGGAAAGATCGAGGGCTTCCGTACGGGCAAGGAGTTCGATTACGTCCGCGGCGAGGCGGGCAAGGCCTACGGCGATCGGCTCGAGCGATTCTCCCGGCATATCCTGTTCGTCAAGCCCGAGCTGGTGGTGATCTACGACCGGCTGGAGGCGCCGAAGCCGTCGACGTTCGAGTGGTGGCTCCACGCTTTGAAGCCGTTCGAGGTGAAAAGCCAGCGAGACATCCACACGAGCAACGACAAGGCGGCATGCCACGTGTCGTTCCTCGTGCCCGACGGGTTGACTTTCGACCAGGCAGACAAGTGCGATCCGCCGCCGCGGCCGCGGATCAAACTGACGCAGTGGCACCTGAAGGCCAAGACGTCGAAACCCGCCAAGCGGCTGGAGTTCGTGACGCTGTTGCGGCCGTATCGGTCCGGCAGCGCGCCCGCGCTCGGGAACGACTCTGTCGAGCGGACCGACGCCGGCTATCTCGTTCGGGCCGGACTCACGGACGGGAGCGTCGTGGTCGGCCTCCGCGCGAAGGACGGGCCGAAGATGCGCGTGAAGGGTGTGGACGCGGCCGGCGACGTGGTCGCGATCCGGTACGACACGCAGGGCAAGCCCGTCGCCCGGTTCGCCGGGCCGTAGCGGCCGATCAGAACAACGTGTAGACGAAGATGCCGCCGCCGCTGCCGCCGATGAAGATCAACCCCACGAGCAGACCCATCACGATCAGGATCGGCAGGAGCCACCACTTCTTGTTGTGCATGAGGAAGTCGAGGAACTCGCGGACCAGCGAGGGACGGCTTTCCCGCGCCTGCTGCACGAAGTC
This sequence comes from uncultured Planctomycetales bacterium, assembly GCA_964550865.1. Lineage (GTDB taxonomy): Bacteria > Planctomycetota > Phycisphaerae > UBA1845 > JAFGLZ01 > JAFGLZ01. The sequence goes on along the minus strand of CAZKCX010000517.1, from coordinate 918 downwards.
TTCTGCGGATTGCTGCTGGTTGCCTTCGTCGGCCATGGTCTGCTCCGGTTGGTTTGCGACGTTCGCGGCCGCCGCTTCCGGGGCCGCGACTGCCCCTCTTCCCTTGCTCCTTGCCCCGCTCCGGATTCTCTATCGGCAACTCGCCGAATGAGCATGCGTGGTATTCGTGCCATCCGCTTCGCATGCCGCGGCTCTCTGAGCCGTGTTCCCCGCGGGGATCCCGAGGCATGCACTGCTGACACAGCAGTGGCACAAGTCCTCGGCACGCCCCTACAACCGCGGAAACCCATCTAGAACTGCCGGAAGTACCGATCACGATCTCCCGCTTCGGGCAGTGCCTTCGCTTGCCAGTAGGTCTCGGCCTGCGGATCGAAGCGCCGCTGCAGCGGATCGCGGCCCACCAGCCGGAAGACCAAGCCCGTGCCGGTAACGAGTCCATAGTAGAAGACCGCCAACACCACGTGCGAGATCACGTACCCGATCGGCCAGCTCACCGCCGACAGGAGCAGGTAGATCGGTTTGGCCGCCGCCGGCAGCGCCAAACCCAGCACGAAGATCACGGCGCCCACCCCCCAAATCACCTTCGCCGCGGTGACCAGCGCGTACGACCACAGCACCAGCCCGACGATCGCGCAGCCGATCAGCGTCACGATGCCGAAGGTCCGCAGCTCTCGCGGCGTGGGGTTCCAGTTGATGTCGATCAGCGCCATCGCTCGGGGCTCCGATCAGTCCAGCGCGAACTGCGCGAGATGCTCGGCCGTGTCGACCTTCTTCGACTCCGGTTGTTCTTCCTTCAACAGCAGATGGTCCTCCAAGACCAGCACGTCCATGTTCGTCGCCATGAAGACGCGATAGGCGTCCTCGGGCGTGCAGACGATCGGCTCGCCGCGGACGTTAAAGCTCGTGTTGATGATGACC
>CAZKCX010000516.1:0-5545 GCA_964550865.1 uncultured Planctomycetales bacterium | reverse complement strand
GCTGAACATGATTACGAACGGATACACCCAGCGCTCGAACAACGCCGCCATCACCAGGTAGACGATCACGACCGAGAGGAAGAAACGGCTCGAGATGATGTTCAGCAGGCTTTGCAGATTGAAGCCCACCCACTCGCCGATCATGGTGTTGCGGGCCGCGACGAGCTTGTCGGTCATCGCCCCGAGCCAGGTCTCAATCTCGGGGGAATTGAGTACGTCCTCCATCGAGGTGAACGCCAGGAGGCTGAGGGCCAGCACCTGGATGTTCGGCGTGTCCTTGAGGACAACGGGCAGGCGCATGAGGAGGTCGTCCGTATGGGCGATCTGGATCGGCTTGCCGGCCGTGGCCATTCCCCTGGCGATCTCCATGGCCGCCTGCAGGACCGTGGGCGCCTTATCGGGATCGGTCTTGTTGGCCACCCCCGACAGGATCATCCGCAAGCACTGCCCCTTGGCAGGCGTATTGGGGGCTTCCCGCATCGCTCGGATCGCGATGGAGGAAACGCGAGGATCCGGCTGCCCCAACAGCGAGATGGCTTGGCGACTTCCATCGATCAGGGCAAGGGAAACGGCCTTGGTGGCAATGTCCGAATCGGAGGATCGCATGAGCGCGCCGAGGACGTTCCACAAGCCCGGCGGAGCGGCGGACTCCGCCAACCCTCTCGGGGTGTAGGTCAGGGCTGGTTCGTCTTTTTCTTGCCGTCCCCTCGCGCGAGCCGCCGCACGTCGCGCGGGTTCACGAGGCCTGTCACGTTCCTGTACCGAGGGACTCGGCACGGCCTTCGCCGCCGCCTTGATCTCCTCCTCGATGAGCTTCAGCAGCACATCGACGGTGGCTTGGTCCTCCACGGAAGCCAGCGCCACGGCCGTTGCCTGGGGCAGCCGCTCGGCAGAGACGAGTTCCCACCAGGCGATTTCGCGCGTCTCCTCGTCCGGGCTGGTCAGGGCCGTGAGCAAGGCATTCTCGATGAAGACGGAACGCTGGTCGGCCACGGCCGCGTCGTCCGGCGTCGTGCCTCGGCCCCGTGGTGAGGAGGATCCGACGGACCGCATCTCCGTCAGGCGGGAGATGGCGAGTCGGGAAAGCTCCGACGACTCATGTTGGACGAACTCGGCCAGCGTCTGGATGTAGCGAAGCGAATCGTCCGCCTGCCCCCTCTTGGTCGCCCCGCTCTGCGTCTTCTGGAGTGCATCGATCAGACGAAGATCGATCGGGATCTTGCGTCCCATCCCGTCGATGACGGTGAGCATGGCCGCCTTGTTCGGCAATTCCACCAGAACGGCCGCCCAGCCGCTTCCGGGCACCGCATCCTCGGGAAACCTGCGCTCCTCGCGAGAGTCCGTCTTGTCACCTTCCGTTTTGGATTCCGGGTCGGTATCGGTCTCGTAGGCCCTCTCGTAGCCGCGCTTCTCGTAGCCGCGTTTCTCCTCGGTAGCTTGACGGCGACCCGGCGATCGCCGGGCGGCCAAGCTGCGATGGCTGGATCGCCGGGAGCTGCGACCACCCCGTCTCGAGCGCCGACCGGAGTACCGCGCCGTGGAACGCCGTGATCGATTCGTCGTGTCCTTCCCGGTGTCCACCGTGGGGCCATAACGATCGGAGAGCTCGACCATCAGGTCCTCGCCCCCCTCCCCGTATACGGTGATCTTCTCGTACAACGGCGAGCCCTTCACGGGCTCGAGTTGGACTGGGCCTTCGAATCCCTCCGACGCGGTCGCCTCTCGTTCCCGAACCGCCGGCCTTCCCCGGCCGCCCGTTTGCTTCTCCTGCAGCTCGACGAACCCGCGTGCGCGCGACGTCCCGCGATCGGCATCGAACTTCAGCGTGTATCGGGTAATCCGGTACGGCTTCTCGGCCGCGTCGTATCGGAACGGCACGAGGACGAAATACCCCGTGCCCCGAAGCTCCACGTTCTCACGCCCGTCTTGGAAGGTGTCGTAGATCAACGGGCTGTTGAGGGCCATTTGCAGATCCACTTCGACCGGCACGCGCTTCTTGGACGCGGCCCGATCTTCGGCATCTTCCTTGTCCTCCTCGGACTGCCCCTCATCCTGCTGTTTGCCCTCCCCGGCCGGACCCTTGGTGATCTTGACGATCTCCGAGCGTCGGATCCGCTTGGTCATCTTGATGCCGTATTGGCTGATCTGAACGGAAACGGCCTCGTCGCTTTCCTCCACGATCGTTCCCTCGACGGTTTCCCCGTTTCGAAGCTTGATCACATCCGCCCGAGCCGTCGCTTCCAACCCGGCAAGGCTGAGGAGAATGAGAAGACCGAACCGCATGCGTGGAGACCCCATAACGAACTCCTACGGGTGATTCGCACTATCTCGGCAAGCACAGACAGACGACCCATACACTTAGCGCATTCTATCGGTCGGTCGGTGGGCCAACAACCGGCTCCGAAGTTTGTGGCGATCGTGCCGCCGTAGTAGGATGCAGGTGGAAGCAAGACGGCGTGATCGCCCCCTGAGGGGTCGCGTGCTGCGCCCCGCTAGGCCGGACCGCAAGTCGCGAATCTCCCTGCACGAGCCGATCGTGATCGAATCCATGGCGAAGAAGAAACCAACCGCCCTTGACGTCTTCCAGCACACCCCCAAGACCAACTGCGGGGAGTGCGGCCTGGAAACCTGCATGGCGTTCTCTCTCCAGGTCGCGCAAGGAGAGAAACCGCCACAGGATTGTCCTTACATCGATGCGGCGACCGCGGACGAACTCGCTTCGGCGATCCCCGAGCCGATCGATGTGCCGGACCCCAGGGCATCGCTCCTGGCGGAGCTGAAGCGGGAGATCGTCAACGTGGATTTCGCTGACGCGGCCGAACGCCTGGGCGGCGAGCTCCACGGGGATCGACTCGCGATCCGCTGTCTGGGCAAACTCTTCGAGGTGAACCCGGAGGGCGGACTCCATTCCGACGCGCACATCCACGACTGGGTTCACCTACCGATCCTCCAATATGTGGTCCACGGCGAGGGCAAGGATCCGACGGGGGTGTGGAAAAACTTCAACCAACTCGAGGGGTTCCGAGATCGGAGCCTCTTCTTCACCCATCGGTGCGAGAAGGCGTTCCAGGAAATGGCCGACGAGCACCCGGACCTCTTCTTCGACATCCTCGACCTCTTCGGCGAGGACTTCCCACCCGAAGACCCGACCGCCGACCGGGCCGTCATCCTCTACCCCCTGCCCAAGGTGCCGATCGTGTTTTGCTATTGGGCGCCGGAGGACGAGTTCGAATCCAAGCTCACGTTGCTCTTCGACAAGGCCACGGAGGTCAACCTCGGCGGCGAGGGCACCTACCTGCTCGTCCAGGGCATCGTGGAGATGTTTCGCAAGATCATTTGGCGCCATGTCGCGGCGTCGGTCGCCGGAACACGCTGAGAGCTAGTCAAAGACCCCGATCGTCTCGGCAAGGATGTCTGCCTGTCGGTGGGCCTCGGCCCGGTCGAAGTAGTTCGTCTTGAACTGGATGATCCGGGGCTGGATGGACTCCCACACCGGACAGGCGACCTCACGGTAGTTGGGCATCCGCCCCGCCCAGTGCGGATACCGCTCGGGCTCGGCCTGGACGCGATCGTAGAGCACGGCCCAGACCGGCTCGCGATAGACGGGCAGATAGGCGCCGTAGAAGCCGTCGCCGCCCAGGTCGACGAACGTCTTGCGAAATGCGTCCCAGTCGACGTCGCCCCGCGCAATCCGCACGGTGTAGGTCCACTGGCTGTGGACATATCCTTCCGGCGTCTTCTGCGGCGCGAGCCAATCGCACGCGCGGACGACCTGGTCGAGATGGCCCGCCGACGCCCGGCGCATCGCCACAAGCTCGTCGAGGCGCTCCAACTCGCCCAGCGCGACTGCGGCGGCGATCTCCGGCAGCCGATAGTTCAGCCCGTACTCGTCGTGCCGCTGGAAGCTCGGGCTGCAGCGAAGCGCCTCCGCGATAACCGTATCACCAGGCCTGGCCGAGAGTGCGGAGAAGCCGACGATCGCCGCCTTGCGGGCCCGTGTCGCGAGATCCTCGTCGCGACAGATCAGGATGCCGCCGTCCCCGCAGGTCATGTGCTTGCTGGCCTGAAAGCTGAAGCTGGCGAAGTGGCCGATCGAGCCGACGACGCGACCCTTGTAGTACCCGAGGAAGCACTGGGCGTTGTCCTCGATGACCGTCAGGCCGTGCTCGGCGGCGAGGTCCATGATCGGGTCGAGGTCGGCGGACAGCCCGCAGATGGAGACGGGAATGATGGCCTTGGTCCGCGGCGTGATCTTCCGCGCGACGTCCGCCGGGTCGATCGTCCACGTCTCGGGGTCGACGTCGGCAAAGACGGGCAGGGCGTTGGCGTATAGTGCGACGGTCCCCGTCATGCAGACCGTGTACGCGGGAACGATGACCTCGTCCCCCACGCCCACGCCGGCCGCAAGCAGCGCGCTGTGCATGGTGGCCGTCCCGTTGGCGTGGAGGATGCCGTATTTCTGCCCGAAGCGCTCGGCGAACTGCTGCTCGAGCCGTGCGGTGAACCCCGGCGACGAGGCGTTATGAAAGCCGTGGTCGAGCATCTCGTTGACGTACTGCCGCGCCTTGCCGGACACGCGGGGGATGGACTGGGGTGCCTGCATCGGCGCGAACTCCTTGGTCGTTTCGGTCTGCGTCTTCGGAAGGCGGGATTATACGGGAGATCCGGACTCGACGCGCCGCACACCGGATCCAAGTGCCGGCCGAACGCCGCGGGAGCATCAGCGAAGTCGAATATCATCCTTGGCCGGAAAGAACGACGACACGAAATCCTGATGGACCGTGCGGAACGCCTTGGCGTTCGGCGGATCCGGCAGCTCGGCGATCGGCTCGATCGTCGGGCGGCCGGCGATGCGGACAAACTTGCCGGCGCATCGCTTCGGATTGGGCTTTGAGACCGCCTCCGGCTTCACCGGAAAGACCTGCGGCTCGCCGTCGCCGAGCACGGAGAGCGAGGCCTTCGCCCCGCAGAGCCAGATCCGCCCGCCCCAATCGAGAAAGGCCCGCATCTGCGCCGCGGCCTCGGCCGTCACCCACGTCGGCACGAGCACGATCAGGTCCTCCACCGTCTCGAGGAAGCCGTCGCGGATCATGTGGCGGTCGCAGACCTCGTAGTCGACGCCCGCTCGCAGCTCGGCCGCCCGCTCGATGAAGCCCCTCAGGCGGAAGCCCTCACGCCAGAGCTGCTCGTCGTCCAGGGGATAGAGAACGGCCGCCCGGCAGATCGGCTCGCTTACCTGCAGCTTGGGCCGTAGCCGCCGCTGGATCGCCTCCGAGCGGAAGATGTTGCCCGGGTCTTCGTGCACGATCGACGCGGCGTTGGCGAGCGATTCGTAGAGCGCGTTGGCGGCATTCTCGCGTTGAAGCGTCCCCGCCCGCTCCGTCGCGAATCGCGTCCCATAGAAGCGGGCCGCGCCGGCGAAGCGCTTGGCCAGCACATTCGTCTTCGGGAACGACCTGAGGCAGGCCATCCCCGTCCAGCGGGCGGTGATGCCGTATCGGGCGGCCACCTTGACGGCCTGGCTCTTGATCTGGCCGACGCGCAA
>CAZKCX010000515.1:0-5564 GCA_964550865.1 uncultured Planctomycetales bacterium | reverse complement strand
AGCCGCATTCTGAGAACGCCATAATTGCATCCGGGACGGGCGCATGCCCTACAGACTTCGCGGTCGGTCCCAGGCCTACCGGGATCGGCCCTTGGCGGAGGAGACAGACCATGAACTCATTGATTCTGGCGGCGGGAGCGGCGGTCCTCTACCTGATCGCCTACCACACCTATGGGAAGTTCATCGCGCGAAAGATCTTCAAAATCAATCCCGACGCGCCGGTGCCGAGCAAGACGCTGCAGGACAATGTGGACTTCGTGCCGACCGAGCGGCCGATCCTCTTCGGCCACCACTTCACCTCCATCGCCGGCACGGGGCCGATCGTGGGCCCGGCGATCGGCATCATCTGGGGCTGGGTGCCCGCACTGGTCTGGATCCTCTTCGGCTCGATCTTCATGGGGGCGGTCCACGACTTCGGGGCCCTCGTCGTCTCGCTCCGCCACCAGGGCCGATCCATCGGCGACATCGCCTCGGACATCGTCAACAAGCGGGTCCGCATCCTGTTCCTGCTGATCATCTTCTTCGAGCTGCTCATCGTGGTGGCCATCTTCGGCGTGGTGATCGCCGTCGTCTTCAACATGTTTCCGCAGGCGGTCATCCCGGTGTGGCTGGAGATTCCCATCGCGATCTGGCTCGGCTACATGATCTACAAGAAGGGCATGCCCCACCTGCCGATGAGCATCGTCGCGGTGATCTTGATGTACGTGACCGTGGTGATCGGCGCGTACGTACCCCTACAGATGCCGGAAGAGGTAGCGGTCTTCGGGCGGACGATGTCGGGCATGTCGGTCTGGGTGGTCATCCTGCTGGTCTATGCCTACATCGCCTCGACGTTGCCGGTGCAGACGCTCCTCCAGCCGCGCGACTACATCAACTCGCACCAGCTCTTCATCGCGATGGGGTTGCTGACGCTCGGCGTCCTGGTCGCGCATCCGACCCTGGTCGCCCCCGCGACGAACCTCTCACCCGAAGGCGCGCCGCCCATCTGGCCGATGCTCTTTCTTGTCGTGGCGTGCGGGGCCATCTCCGGGTTCCACTCCATCGTCGCCTCCGGCACCAGCTCCAAGCAGTGCGACTCCGAGTCGAGCGCCCAGAGCATCGGCTACGGCGGCATGCTGACCGAGGGCATGCTGGCGACGTTTGTCATCATCGCCTGCGGCGCGGGGCTCGGCATCGGACTCAAGTTGGAGGGGGGAGAGAGATTGACCGGGGCGGCGGCCTATAGCCACCACTATGCAAGTTGGGCGGCCGCGAGCGGGCTCGGGAGCAAGATCAACGCCTTCGTCAACGGGGCCAGCAACCTGATCGAGAGCTACGGCATCCCGGAGAGCATCACCCTGACCATCATGGGCGTGTTCATCGTCTCCTTCGCGGCGACGACGCTGGACACGGCGACGCGGCTCCAACGGTACGTCGTCGGTGAGCTGGCGACGGCGTGCAAGGTGCCTGTCCTCGCGGGACGGCATCCCGCGACGATCATCGCCGTCGCGACGGCCTTCCTCCTGGCGTTCTCGTCCGCCAGCGGCAAGGGGGCGCTACGGGTGTGGCCGCTCTTCGGATCGGTGAATCAACTCCTTGCCGGTCTCGCGTTGCTGGTCGTGACGGTCTACCTTGCGCGGCGTCGGTCGCCGCTGGGCTTCACGCTCCTCCCGATGGTCTTCATGCTCATCATGACGACGTGGGGCATGGTGGTGAACATCCGCAACTTCTACACGGACCAGCACTGGCTGCTGTTCGGCATCGGTCTGCTCGTGTTCGTGCTCGAGATCTGGATGGTGATCGAGAGCCTCATCGTGCTGAAGAACGTCTACGGCCGAGCCCCCGAGATGGAGGCCGAGTTGGGTTCGGCTGAAGGGGTACCGCGACAGCCAGGCCGGCTCTGAAGAGGCAACGCAGGGTCGTTCAGCTCACGCCGGCCTGGATGATGTCGTGCAGACGAATGACGCCGACGGGCCGGTCGTTGTCGTCGGTGACGACGAGGCAGGTGATTCGGCTTTCCTCCATCCGATTCCGGCACTCGACGACGGGCGTATGCGGTCGAACGGTCGAGCACAGGACCGGCGGGTCGGCCGGACCGCGTCGAGACTTCCTCAGCAGCTCCGCCAACGAGAACGTCTGCGGCGAGTCGCCACGGATCAGCAAGCGTCGGAGGTCGCCGTCGGTGAAGACACCCGCGAGCCGTCCCGCCTCGTCGACCACACACGCCATGCCCTGATGCTTGGCCTCGATCTCCGTCAGCAACTCCGAGAAGCTCGCGTTGACGCGGACCAGCGGGAGCTCGGCGTCGGCGTGCATGAGGTCGCGGGCCCGGAGCAGGAGCCTGCGGCCGAGGTGTCCCTCCGGGTGATACTGCGCGAAGTTGTCCCGCGTGAAGCCGCGGGCGTGCAAGAGTGCCATGGCGATGGCGTCGCCCAGGGCGAGCTGCATCGTCGTGCTCGTGGTCGGGGCGAGGCCGAGCGGCCCGGCCTCCGGCTCGTCGGGAAGCGAGAGGACGACGTCGCACAGCTCGCTCAGCCGGCTACCGCACGCGCAGACGCCGATCACCGGCCCGCCGAGCTGCTTGAAGTGCAGGAGGAATCGGATCAGCTCATCGGTCTGGCCGCTCTTGCTGAGGGCGAGCAAGACGTTGTCGCGGGTGACGATGCCCAAGTCGCCGTGCATGCCCTCCACCGGATGGATCGCCACGGCCGGCGTGCCCGTGCTCGTGAGCGTCGCCGCGATCTTGCGTCCGATGAGCCCGCTCTTGCCGAGGCCCGCCACCATGAGCTGACCGGGGTGCGTCAGGATCAGGTCGACGGCCGCATCGAACGATTCGCCGAGCGCGTCGGCCAGCTTGAGCAGCGCGCCGGCCTCCTCGCGCACGACCTCACGCGCGAGCACGGCGTGCGATGCCCCTTCCTGCGTTGCGTCGCCGATCTGTTGGGTAGAGCCGCTCATCTGTGGTTCTTCCGCTAAGTGAGTCTGCCTGAAATTGATGCCACCCGTTCCAGGTGCCACTGCTCTGTGAGCAGTGTTCCCCGCAAGGATCCCCAAGGCGTGCACTGCTGACACAGCAGTGGCACACGTGTTCGGCGCCGCCCTCTAGAGATCCAGGCTCATCTAGCGCCCTCGGTTCTTGAAGAGGTAGAGGCCTTCCTTGCCCGGTGCGATGACGTCCTTCCAGCCGTTGCCGTCGACGTCGGCGACCCAGAGGTAGATGCCCGCGCCGCTGGCCTCACCGGCCGGCCCATAGTCGAGCGTCACGCGGCGGAACCGCCCGCCGTCGATGTCGAAGTAGTAGACGCCGAGCGGGTCCTTGGCCCCCGGATCGTGGCCGTTGTGGGCGCGATACCGCTTGCCGGTGATGAGCTCGACCTCGTTGTCGTTGTCGATGTCGTGCAGGGCGAGATCGTGGTACTGCGACCGGTCGGGGTCGATCTCGTGCCGCGTCCAGGTCCGCTTGCCGTCGGCGGACTTGGACTGCTCCATCCACCACAGGCCATAGGGGTGGGCGGCGCCGACGATGATGTCCGCCAGGCCGTCCTCGTTGACGTCGTGGACGAGGACCGGGTTGCTGATCATCCCCATGTTGAATTCACGGTGGATCTTCCACTTACCGTTGATGGCGTCCTCGGGCGCCTCGACCCAGGCGTTGGGGATGACGAAATCGCCGCGGCCGTCGCCGTTGATGTCCCCGAAGCCCGTGCCGTGCCCGACGCCCTTTTCCATGATGACGTGCTCGGTGAACTTGCCCTGGGGCTTGCCGCTGGCGTCCCGGACGAGGCGGTAGAAGACGAGCCGTCCGCCCGCGTTCGGAACGGCCTCGACGTATCCGTCGCGGTCGACGTCCCAGAAGCGGATGGTCTCGACGTTGCCGGTCTGGTCCACGTCGTGCACCTTCCAGAGCACGTCCTTGCCCTTGGGGTTCTCGATCCAGCGGAGCTTCTGGCCCCACCACCCGCCGGTGATGATGTCGACGTAGCCGTCGCCGTTGACGTCCGTCGGATAGTCGCAGAAGTCGTCGCGGTATTCGCCCTCGGGCTTGACGTTCCAGATCTTGTGACGGCGCCGAAAGTCCGGCCCCGCGTACCAGAACTCACCGGAGACGATGTCGAGCTTGCCGTCCTTGTCGACGTCGAACACCGAGCAGGCCTCGAACGGTGCGTCGCTGATCTTGACCCGATCGAACACGAGGGGCTCCTCGGCCGCGGGCGCGGACGAAACGACCAGACCTCCAACGACCAGAAGAGCCGCACTCAGAAGCCACAGGTGGGAGAGTCTCTTTGATTTCACGGTTTACCTCCTTGTGCGGCGCGAGGCCGCGAGTCGGCAATTGTCATGGTCTTCATCCCCAGCCGAGGGCGGCGCTGCCACATCCTCTACCGCGAACTGTGACGGCTGGGGCATATGTTCCACTGCACGCTTGGGCCGGCTAGTACTGCATTTCAGAAGTACCGCGACTACCTGCTCGAGCCGCGGCATTCATGCCGCACGGCCGCGCCGGATGAATCCGGCGGCTCGGGCAACAAGCATGATGTGTGCTGTCCTCTCCATAGTCGCACAACTTGTGAAACGCGGTACGGGTCTGCACCGATACAGATTCTACCGAACGCCTCCGCTCGAGGCCACGGCCTGAATGGCGAGCAGGGTGAAATCGTCCTGCGGCGGGCGGCCCTTGCAGTGCGCGGCCACGTCGGACGTGATGGCCGTGATCAGATCACCGGGACTCGCCTTGGCATGTGTGCGGAGCTGCTCCTCGAAGCGCTCGTACCCGTAGATGACCTTGCTCCAATCGACGGCCTCGAACACGCCGTCCGTGCAGAAGACGATCGTATCGCCCTGGCGAAAGGGGATCTCCACGGAGCGGTAGCTCGAATCGTCCTCGACGCCGAGGGGCAGGCCGACGTCGCCCGGGTGCGTGACCTCGTCTCGCTCGGCGCTGTACACGCAAGGCCAAGCCTGACCGGCGAGGGCGAACTCGGCGCGCTCGGCCGCGCGGTCGACAAGGCACGCGGCGCCCGTGACGAATGTCTCGTCGCAAACGTCCTCGATCATGCGGTTGATGCTCGCCAGCACGGCCGTCGGGTTCGGGTCGTCCTGCACGGCCGCCTGAAGGGCGGTCTTGGCCACGGCCATGATGAGGGCCGCCTGCACGCCGTGCCCCATCGCATCACCGACGAAGAAGAGGACGCGGCTGCGGTCGAGCTCGATGATGTCGAGCACATCACCGCCGATCTGCATGGTCGGCTGGTACTCGAAGGCGATGTCCAGCCCGTCGATGTGCAGCGTCGCCTGCGGAATCAGGGCCATCTGTACCTGGCGGGCCATGTCCAGCTCACGGACCATGGCTTGGTTGTGCTTCTCGATCACGGCCTTCTGATCGGCCAGCTCCGAATAGAGCCGGCCGTTCTCGATCGCCGTCGAGAGGAGCCCCGCGATTTCGAGGAAGAACGCCACATGCACGTCGGAGTACGTGCCGATCTCCAGGCTCGAGAAGAACAGCACGCCCAGGGGGTCGCCGCGGACGATCAGGGGGCACGTCAGCGACGACCGCATGCCCTCCCGCACGATGATCTCGGTGGACT
>CAZKCX010000514.1:0-5569 GCA_964550865.1 uncultured Planctomycetales bacterium | reverse complement strand
CCGCGCGGCATGAATGCCGCGGCTCGGGCAGGTAGTCGCGGCATTTCTGAAATGCAGTACTAGTCAGTAGCAATCCCAATGGACGGGGCAAAGGCGAAGCGACGGTTCAACGTCTCGGGCAAGCCATGGCATGCGTCACATGACGCGGCCTTCAGCCTCAGTGCGCGATGTCGAATTCGTTGTACCGTCCCGAGGCGGGCGCTTCGTTGCTCTCCGTCTCGCGGATCATGCCTCGCATCCGATCCTGGATCGCGTCCACAAAGGCGTCGATCTCGCTGGGTTGCCCCTCGGCGACGACCTGCACCCGCCCGTCCGCGAGATTCCTCACGAAGCCCTTCACGTCGAAGCGATGCGAGATATGGTAGGTCGTGTATCGAAAGCCCACGCCCTGAACGTTTCCGGAGAAGTAGACAGTTCGTTGTACGGCCACGAGCAATACCTCCGCTCAGACGCCTGGTTTCACCTTTCCGGTTGGATGCGATACGGTTCTGGCGTTTGACCCACCAGTCTACCCACGGACGGCTCGGAATCCTAACGAAATCCGCCGGCGAGTGGACGCGTTGACGCGCGCTTGCTACGATCGGCCACGGCCATGTTCCACTTTGAAGTCCGCAAGACCGACCCGACCAGCGCCGCCCGTCTGGGACGCCTGACTACGCCCCACGGCGAGGTGGACACGCCCGTCTTCATGCCCGTCGGCACGAAGGCGGCCGTCAAGGGCATCACGCCGGACCAGCTCGAGGCCACCGGGACGCGAATCATCCTCGGCAACACCTACCACCTATAGCTCCGGCCCGGCGCGGAATTGATCGAGCAGATGGGCGGGCTGCATCGCTTCATGGGATGGCGCGGACCGATGCTGACCGACAGCGGCGGATATCAGGTCTTTTCGCTGGCTGAGCTCGTGCGGATCGACGACGACGGTGTGTCGTTTCGTTCGCCCGTCGACGGCGCGAAGATGCGTCTCACGCCGGAGATCGCCACGCGGATTCAGAATCAACTCGGCGCGGACATGATCATGGCCTTCGATGAGTGTCCCCCCTATCCCTGCGAGCGCTCCGACGTCGAATCGGCCGTCGAGCGAACCGTCCGTTGGGCGGGGCGGTGCAAGAATGCCCACGACCGACCGGACGATCAGTGGCTGTTCGGCATCAACCAGGGCGGCGTGCATAAGGATCTCCGCCGACGTTGCGCCGAGCAGCTTGCCGAGGTGGATCTGCCCGGCAGCGCGATCGGAGGGCTCAGCGTCGGCGAGTCGCATGAGCAGATGATGGAGATCGTGAGCGAGGTGTGCCCGCTCCTGCCGGCGGAGAGGCCACGCTACCTGATGGGCGTCGGCATGCCGCGGGACATCGTGGCCGCGGTCTTGTGCGGCGTGGACATGTTCGATTGCGTCCTGCCGACGCGGAACGGCCGCAACGGGTACGCCTTTACGGCGAGCAGTCCGATCCGCCTTCGCAACGCCCAATATGGCACGGACGAATCGCCGTTGGAGGACGGATGCGAATGCCCTGCGTGCGCGACGCACACGCGGGCGTACCTCCGTCACCTGTTCCAGACAGGCGAGATGCTCGGCCCGATCCTCGTGTCCGTCCACAATCTCTACTTCTATCAGCGACTGATGGCGCGGCTGCGGAGCTTGATCGAGAAGGGCCGCGCGGCGACAATCCTGGATGAGTTTCCCGTGGCCGACGCGGCCGCGGACGAATCCGAACCCCCTGCCGACGAACCCCTGGAGGCCTGACGCGCATGACCCACGTGATCGCAACAATCGCCCTGACCGCCCCGTTTGTCTTGGCCGAAGGCGGGGGTGGCGGAGGAGGGGGCGGCGGCGGATCGGCTCCGACCGGCGGCGGGCCGCAGACGCTCTTCTTCGGGCTGATCATGGCCATGGTCGTCTTCTACGTGATCATGTTCCGTGGCAGCAGCAAGGAGAAGAAGGAACGCAAGGCCATGCTGGAGAACCTGGCCAAGAACGATCGCGTCCTGACCATCGGGGGCATCATCGGCACGGTGGTGGCCGTCAAGGGCGACGAGATCGTCGTCAAGGTCGACGAAAGCACCAAGACCAAGATGACCTTCACCCGCACCGCCATCCAGAAGGTCCTTACCGAGGAAGGGACGGACGCCGAAAAGAAGTGAAGCCCCACCGCCCTGAAGGCGGTGGTAGTCCGGTCTGGAAATGCAAACGGCACGGCCAACCGGAGTCGACCATGCCGATCGCATGAGGGAAGAGGCTTGAAGGCGTAAGCCGCGTACTACTTCCTGCTCTTGATCAGGCGGTCCCATGCGGCCATCAGGCGCGGCGCCACCTCCGGCCCGCAGGAGTTCACCTCGCCGTACTGCCGCTTGCTTCGGCCGTACGCGTACGGGTGGAACCAATCCCATTGCGACTTGGGGATGATATAGCCCACCTCGTCATTCGCCAGGCCGATGACCATCTTGTACTTGCCGTTCATTTGCGGATAGATCGTCGGCTCGAGCGGCGCGCCGGGAAAGTCGGCGTTGGCCTCCTGCGGGCGCTGGTACTTGCCCATCGTGATCTCCGGATAGATCTCCCCCGGGATGAGGGCCATCTGCAGATCGCCGATCTCGACCAACGCCACCTCGGTCAGGAGGTGCGGGTCCTCGATCTTCGGCACTTTCGGCCCGACCTTCGGCTTCTCCTTGGGGATCTCAACCGGCGTCGCGTCCGCGTGATAGACCTTTCGTGCGAAGAGTCCCGCCCGCATGGCCGTGATGTAGATCCGGTTCCAAATGGGGATGACGACCTGTTCGCAGGCGACGGCGATCGGGCCGTTGAGGGGCTTGGCCTTGGCGAGCGCCTCGTCCACGATCCTCCCCATGATCCGCCCGTACCACATCATCTGCCGGATCTCGTCTTTCGGCTTGGGCTTCTTGGTGAACGGATCGACGTCCGGCTCGCGCGGGGCCAGCAGCCCGCCGAGGGTTCCCGAGTTGTACACCGCGATGCCGCCGTACTGCTTCTCGAGGTGCTCGCGCATCGTCGACGGGAAGTCGCTGCTGAGATGCTTATTCTTGCCGCCGAGGACTTCCGGATGACACGGGATGTTCACGAGTGTCGCGACGGCCTTGCGATCCTTTCCCATCGCCTGGAGCACCGTCAGCCGCGAGTCGATCACCTGCGGCTTCCGCGAATCCCCGATGAGCTTCGCGAAGCGGTTGACATCGATCTGCGCGATGCGGAGCTTGGCGGGCTCGAGACCCTCGTGGGCCTGCTTGATGGCCTCGACGCAACCGCTTCGGACCTTCTCGAGGAATCCCTTGCCGATCCCCGTTCGCCCGAAGGGACCCCAGATGCCGATCGTGTCCGGTCCCGCGTGGGTGTGCGTGCTGCTGACGACGATGTAGTCGATCTTGGGCGTCAGGCCCAATTCGGCGACTTGCCGGCGTATCAACTGCACATGGTCGTAGAACAGCCCGACCAGATCACACGAGACGATCGCCAATCCGAACTCGCCGTCGTGGACGACCATCGCGCGGGCCCAGATGTCGTCGTGGGCGGTTTCGGCCTGACGGCCGATGCCGTAGCCCGCCAACCAGACCGGGGGGGCATCCGAGGCGACCTTCGGGGTGATGGGCACCGCTCCCGCTCCGACGCGGTAACTCGTCGCCTCCGCGGGCGAGACGGCAAACAACCCTCCCAAGAGGGCGAACACGGCCAGGGGCTTGGCAGTACGACTCATGGAGGACTCCTTTCTGCCCCATGATACGCAGTCCGGGCGGCGGGTCTCCACCGCCATTCCTGTCGGAACTTGTAAGTAAACGCTAACCGCAGGAATGGGAGCGGCCCGATGGGAAGGTGACCCCCTGCGGGTCTGCGGTGCCACCAGGGGGCCGAGCGAGCGAACATGCACGCGGCGGAGGCAACTTCCTTTGATGGAGATGGGCCCATCCGCCGATGAAAGGTAGCGTAGGCGCCTAGAAGCCTGCTCTCAATGGGCTTATGTGTCGAAGACCCGAGCACTCGTACCCGAGACGTCTTGACCGGAACGAGCCCGCCCCGATAGGCTCATGGTCAGGCAAGCCGTGGGTGAATGGATGAAACGCGAAGCCGTCGTGGCTTGGTTGGTCGTGGGCATCGGAGTCCTCGGCATTGGGCTCTGGTTCCTCCTCCGTCCTACCCCCCGGAGGGCCCGGAACACAGACCTCCCGAACATCCTGCTCATTACGCTCGATACAACCCGGGCCGACCATCTCAGCTGCTACGGGTACGAGCGGCGGACGAGCCCGAGACTCGATGCCCTCGCCGAGGAGGGCATGCTCTACACGCGCTGCATCTCGACCTCCAGCTGGACCCTACCCGCCCACGCGTCGCTCTTGACGGGGCGCGTGCCGACGAGCCACGGTGCGATGTACGATCCGAACAGCACGCTGGGCCTGACGGGCATCTTGCCCGGCGATTGGTCGAACTACCGCGTCAGCGCGCTCGGCGAGTCGATCCCCTCCTTGGCGGCGCTGCTCAAACAGAAGGGGTACGCCACCGGCGGCGTGATCGGAGGCCCCTGGCTCAAGAGAGCCTTCGGGTTCGGGCCGGGCTTCGACATGTACGACGACGCGGAGATCGACAACGTCAATGGCCGATTGGCCGAGCAGATCAATCGTCGTGCCCTGCCGTGGATCGAACAGCAGGCCGATGACGCCTGGTTCCTCTTCATCAACTACTTCGACCCGCACGACCCGTACTATCCGCCCGAGGGGTGGCGATACCGCTTCTTGGACGAGTCGAAGCTGGTGGCCGGGGCTCAGGCCACCCCGGAGCAGCTCGTCGCCCTCTACGATGCGGAGATCTACTACACCGACCACCATCTCGGCGAGATGATCGATCACCTGGTTCGGCTCGGGCTCTACGACGATACGTGGATCATCGTCACGGCCGACCACGGGGAGCTCTTCGGCGAGCACGGCCTGCGGGGACACGGCGCGACGCTGTATCAAGAGGAGATCCATATCCCCCTGGTGATGAAGTACCCGCGGCAGTGGCCCCAGACGGGCCGAAGCGACGCCCTGGTCCAGATCGTCGACATCATGCCGATGATTCTTCAGCGGCTCGGGATCGCCCTGCCGCCCGCGCTCCAAGGCGTTCCCAACCCGGATACGAGACGACAGGCCTTCGCCGAGGTCTATCCGCTGCCGGCGCTTTCGAAAGGAGGCGGCTTCCGCGCGTTCATCAAGGACAAGGAGAAGTTCATCTGGAACAGCCGCGGGCGGCATGCGCTATACGACCTGGCCAAAGACCCAGGCGAGCTGCACAACCGCTATCGCCTGGAGTTCGCGCGAGCGATCGCATTGCGGGAGGAGATGGACGCGATGTTCGAGATCCTGCCTCGGCCGAAGGAGTCGGTCCCGGTCCGGCAGCTCGATCAGGACACCAAGGATGCCCTGCGGAATCTGGGCTATGTGACGGGCACGCGCTCGACGACGACCGGCGCGAGCAGCGCGCCGACGACGAACCGCGCGCGCAAATGAAAAGGCCCACAAACGTCGGGGTTGCCGGTTCGTCGGGGCCTTTCGCATGAGCGGGTACGGGTGGCCCGCCCTCCTCCGG
>CAZKCX010000513.1:0-5593 GCA_964550865.1 uncultured Planctomycetales bacterium | reverse complement strand
AGCGGCTTCCGGCGTGCAAGCTCGTCACGACGGCTTCGAGCTGCTGCTTTCGCCGGCCGATCTGCCGGAACTGCCGCCGGATGCCCGCCGCGTACTCGCCGGTCCCGATCCACGTGGCACGCGCCTGGGCGGAGCCGTCCTTCTCCAACGTGGCGGCCACCTTCATGCGGATACGGTTCTTGTCGGGCGCGACCTGGGGAATGGTCTGGAACACCAATGTCCCATTCGGCTGGAAGACCATCGCCTCGACGCCGCAATCGGCCCACGGCAAGGAATGCACGTTATGGTACTCGGCGGTCGCGTCCAGCCATATCCCGTGCTCGAAGTCGTCGGGGTCGGGGACATAGACGATCGCGTGGGTGCACTGATTGCTGGGGATCTCCCGGACGAACGTGCCGGCATTGCGGGTTCGCAGCGTGACGTAGCACGCCTCGATCCCCAACTCCTTGAGCATCGCGATGAGCAGGACGGCCTTGCCCTTACACTCGCCCCATTCATTGGCGAGCACGTTCGGCGCCTTCTGCGGCTTGATACCGAAGATCGACGAACGATGGAGCACCTTGTACTGAATCTTCTGCGCGACGAAGTTGTAGACGGCCCGGATGCGATCCTCGCGCGTCCGGCATCCGGCGGTCAGGCCCTTGACCTTCCGTCGAATCGCGCTGTCGACCTCGATCTGGTCCTTGACCAGCGCCCATTCCCACCGGGCGATTTCGCCCCAGTCCTTGATGGTTGATGCGCGGACCAGCTCGATGATGTCGACCGGGGGCGGCCGGGCCGCCTCCGGTTCGAGCATGGGCACGTCGTCGGCGCGGAAGTCGTAGACGGCCTTGCCTCGAAACTCGCTGCGCGTCTGCTTGATCCGCTCGCCCTGGACGACGAAGCGGACCGTGCGGTCCTTCGGCGCGACGAGCGTCCACTGGCGACGCAAGCTCGGATCGGAAGACTGGAACTTGGCCACGTAGGAGAAGTGCCGGCTCAGCCAACTCGTTCGGCTGCGATGGTAGGCCACCTTGTACTCCAGTGTGGAGCCGGGCTGGAGCTGGGCGAAGTGAATGCCTCCCCCGGCGAGCTCGGTCGCCTCCACCTCGGTGCCGTCCGGTTTGATCACGACCGCGCGGAGCACCTTGAGGTTCTCGCCCTTCATCGAGATCTTCGAGTACTTGCGTCGGCCCCGCTCGTTGAGCACCTTGCAGATGCCGTGCTCTTGCGAGCTGCTCGATCCGTCCTCGAACAGCCGCGTGACGCGATGGGAAAGCAACACGACGGCGTCCGCCTTCGGATGGGTGGATTCGCCGACGTTCGCCTCTTCGATGATCTCGGCGGCCTCGGCGTCGCTGATGCCGAACTTCTCGAAGACGACGCTCTCCTGCTCCGGTCGGAGGAAGTCGAGGTAGTCGCGTAGATCCTGATCGTCCGGCTTGTATTTCAGCGCGGTTCGCCAGGAGTCCAGCGCCTCGTCCATCTTGCCCATCCGCTCGTAGATCTGTCCCAGCTTCTCGTGGTAGGACGCGTGCGTCGGGCAGATGGCCAGTCCTTCACGGCAGAGGGCGATCGCGGGGGCGAAGCGCTTCTCGCGCAGCAAGAGGTCCACCCGCTGCATGCGAACCGCATGGTCGAGGGGGGCCATCTCCTGCAGGACCTCGCACCGCTTCAGCGCGGCGTCGACCCGGTCCTCGCGGATGTCGATCGCGATCAGCGCGCGGCGGGCCGAGACATTCGCGGCGTCCTGCTTGACGGCCTGCTCAAAGAGCCGCTTGGCCTCGTCCCGATAGCCGAACGCCCGACACCGCGCAGCGAACCCGGATGTCAGGGTGGAGATCTGGGGATGTGCCTCCTGCAGCTTCTTGGCCTTGGTGTAGGCGGGATAGGACCACCCCTTCTCGAGATACACCTTCTGGAGCGCCAGATGGGCGTCCACGAAGTCCGGAGCGATCTCGACGGCCCGATTCAGCGTCTCCAGCGCCTTTTCGAGTGAATCCCGAGCGGTGTAAAAGCGTCCGATGAGCAGATGCGCCGAGAGGTTGTTCGGTTCGAGCTCGGAGGCGGTCTTGAGGTGCTCGAACGCCTTGTCGGGTTTGTCGTCCGCCCAGTAGGCCAGCGCGAGACGAAGTCGGTACTCGCTGCAGTGCCGGTTGAGGGAAACGAGCCATTCGAAGCTCCGGGCGGCCGGGGCCAGGCGCCGCACCATCGATTGCGCCAAGCCGAGGTAGTAGACGGACGTCTCGGACTTGCGATCCTTGGCCACCAATCGATCGAAGTGCGTCAGCATGCCGCCTGCGTAGTCGAACTCCGGCGCGGGCGCGGTCGTCGCCGTCCGGATCGGATGCGGATCGTCGGAGTACTCCAACCCTTCCAGCGGCGCGCCGGACGGGTCGGTCAGCCGAAGCCCGAACCGCCACTGGCTCTCGTGGCGGCACACCTTGACCAGAATGCGATTCCACCCCTGCTCCAGCACGATCGGCACGGCATATGGATCCAGGGCAAGCCCCTTGTCCTGGTCGTCCGCCAGGACGAGTCGGCCGTTGACCCATAGCTTCGCGGATTGCTCGACCGCGAGACGCGCGACGGCGTTGGTTCGGCGCGGTGCCCGGACGAACGTGACCGCATAGGCGAGCACCTGATCGTTCGGGTACATCACCGCATGGAAGTTGCACAGCCCCGCCAGCGTGGTGTGCTCGAGCTTCCGCCAGGAGACCTTCGGGCCGCGGCCGCGATACGACTTCGCGAAGTCGATCTCCTTCTCGGGGCCGTAGGACATGCCGAACCCACCGTTCGCCTCGTTGTCGAACGGCCCGATGACCCGCCACGTGCGCATATACCGCAAGCCCTCGAAGACACGCCGGGCCTCATCGAGCCGGCCTTCGCTCACCAGCAGGCGCCCCAAGACCCAACGAGCCGTCGCGCGATGCAGCGGTCGCCCCGGCAGGCCGACGAACTCCTTCAAGGCGCGGATGGCCCGCCTGCGTTCGGGGACGGACAACCGCAGCCGCCCGATCCCCTCGAGGTAGTACCGTACCTCCGGTCGGTCTTGCCTCATCATGGCCAGCAGATGATGCAGGATCTCCCGCTCCCGCCCGAGCATCTCCGACGCGATCACCGCGATCTCGTGGGCCTTGAAGTGCTCTGCGTCGAGCTTCAATGCCTCTTCGGCGTGTCGCAGGGCCTCGGCGTTGTTGGACGCGTAGCGGCTGAGCACCCACGCCAGGGCTGCATGGTTGTCGGCCGTGGGGCTTTTGGCCACCGCGTCGCGGTACCGGGCGATGACGTCGGTTTTGTCGCTGCCTTCGGCGGGGGGATACGCCTCCGCCCGGAGGCGGAGCGGCAGCGCCGAGAGCAGGCAGAGGACTCCGAAGACCAGCCCTCCACTTCGAAACGAGAGACGGGACGGCCTATACCTTGCTGATGTGGTCCGGATGGGCACGTACATGGGCTTCGATCTTATCCGCATAGCGTTGCATGGCCTCGGCCACGACCTCGAGCGTGTCCTTGGCGGTGTCGGGATCGACCACCGGCTCGTGGGCGATCAGTTGGAAGTAGTAGTCCGGCAGCGAGACCCAGAAGCTGGGGATGATGGGCGCTCCGCACCGAAGGGCAATCTGGAGGGTACCGGTCAGCCACTCTCGCTCCTGACCGAAGATCCGGACCTTCTGCCGGCTCAGGTGGGGCGCGCGCTCGCGATCGACGTCCAGGGCCGTCCCCAGCACGTAGTTGTCCTTGAAACAGCGGAACAGGTCGCGCGGGTATTCGTCCGCGAAGAAGATCCGGATGGCCGCCACCTCGGGATAGCGCTCCTCGAAGATGCGCTGCATGTGCACGCGGAGTGAGCCCTCCTTGCGATCGCGAACGCCGGCTACCTTATAGCCCAGGATCGCCATGAGCACCGCGGCCACGTGATGCGTTCCGACATGGGACATGGCGGCGTACACGCCCTTGCCGCGGTCGAGGTATCGATCCATGTTCTGCTGGCCGACGAATTCGGTCCGTTCCAGAATCATCTCCTTCGGGATCTTGTCCAGAATCAGATAGAAGATCTTGTCGCAGCGCAATCGGACGAACCAGTCGCGCGTCAGCCGGCGGATCTCCCGGGGGCGGAAATGGTCTCGCCCGAAGATGAACTCCAGGCGCTTGCGGTACCGTCTGCGCAGCTTGTAGTTGATGAGCCATTCGCACGTGCCGAAGGCCCTGCCGACGCGATAGAGCCCCGTGAGCCCACCCACGGACAGGCAAGCGCCGAGCAGTCCGCGAACGAGGCCGAACTTGGCACGTGTGTACCACGGCAATCGGGCGGCGCCGCCCTCGCCCTTCCGAAGCGAGCTGTCGTCTTTTGTCAGGGCTTGCTCCATGAGAACCGTTCAGTATATCCCTGGGACCAACCTCGATCCAGAAGTGGGTTTCGCCCGACCGGCGTGCGGCGGCGGATCCTCAGTTCAGCCCGTACTCCTTTAGTTTCCGATAGAGCGTCCTCGCGCCGATGCCGAGCACCTTGGCGGCGCGCTCGCGGTTGCCCTGCGTGAGCTTCAGTGTCTCGGCGATGGCAAGCTGCTCGATTTCCTC
This sequence comes from uncultured Planctomycetales bacterium, assembly GCA_964550865.1. GTDB lineage: Bacteria > Planctomycetota > Phycisphaerae > UBA1845 > JAFGLZ01 > JAFGLZ01. The sequence continues at coordinate 1,036 of CAZKCX010000513.1, read as the reverse complement.
CAACGTGCGGCCCGCCAGGTTGAACCGCCCGGCCGGCACGATCTCCGTGCTGCCGCGGATCGGGTCGGGGATGTCGTCCACGTCGAGCATCGGCTTCTCGGCCAGGACCACCATGGCGCTGATCGTGTTCTGTAGCTGACGGACGTTGCCTTCCCAGTGGTAGTTGCTGAGCCGCCGTATGGCCTCCGGCGTGATACCCTCAACCTCCTTTCCATGCTCCTCGTTGGCTCGCTTGATGAAGTGGTCGATCAGCAGCGGGATGTCCTCTCGTCGGCTCCGCAGGGGCGGCACGCGCAGCGTGACCTGGTTGAGACGGTAGAACAGGTCCTCACGGAAGGAATCTTCGTTGATCTTCTGCCGTAGGTCTTGATGCGTCGCGGCGATCAGCCGCACGTCCACCCGCACGGGCTTGTTCGACCCGACGCGAACGATCTCTCCGTTCTCGATCGCCCGGAGGACCTTCGCCTGCATGTTGAGCGGCATATCGCCGACCTCATCCAGGAACAGGGTGCCGCCGTCGGCCTCCTCGAATACGCCGCGACGGTCGCTGGTCGCGCCGGTGTAGGCGCCCTTCACATGACCGAAGAGCTCGCTCTCCAGCACGCCCTCCGCGTAGGCGGCGCAGTTCGCCACGAGCAACGGCTTGTTCTTCCGGGGGGAGTTGCGATGGATCGCGTGGGCGATCAGGTCCTTTCCCGTCCCGCTTTCGCCGACGATGAGCACGGTGATCTTGCTGTCGGCCACCTGCCGTACGATCTTCAAGATGCGGGCCATCTCGTTGCTGGCCCCGATGATACCCTCGAAGCTGAACTGCTTGTCAAGCTGCCCCCGGAGCACGCGGTTCTGGCGTGAGGAAATCGCCTGGCGCGAGGCCCGGTTCACCGTGTCACGCACGTCGTCGATGTCGAGCGGCTTGGTGATATAGTCGTAAGCGTTCTCCTCCTTCAAGGCCTGCCGCGCCAACTGCTCGTCCCCGTAGGCGGTGATCAAGATCACTTCCGCGTCCGGCACCAGCTCCTTGGCCTTGCGGAGCACG
>CAZKCX010000512.1:1631-5598 GCA_964550865.1 uncultured Planctomycetales bacterium | reverse complement strand
GTAGAAGACGTCGACGTAGTCCGTTCGCAGCGCGGTCAGCGACCGCGTCAGATCACGCCGCACGCTCGAGGCCGACCGACCGGCCGCACCGGCCGCCAAGACGAGCTTGTCGCGAGGCATACCACGGACCGCCTTGCCGATGGCCCGCTGCTCGCGCTCGTAGCCGGGAAAGCTGATGAAGAAGTTGATCCCCAGTTCGACCGCCCGCTCGAAGCCGCGTCGGCCGAGCGCGTCGTATCCGCCCAGGGCCATGCGCGAGACGGTCAGTCCGGTACGACCCAATACGGTCGTTGCCGTTGCGGTCATGAGGGTTCGAGATCGGAATCGGGCGGTGTGGTCGTCTCGCCCTCGACGACCCATCGCTTGACGAACTTGCTCGGCAGCAGATCGGACAGCCGGACCACGACCTCCTCCTGCCCGTTCGGGACGATGACGCGGCAATCGTCGGCGTAGTCGGAGAGGAGCTCGCGGCACATCCCGCACGGCGAGACGACGTTGCCCTTCCGGTCGACGGCCACGATGGTCTCGATGTCCGTGTCGCCCTCGGAGGCGGCCATGCCGAGCGCGACCGCCTCGGCGCAGACTGCCACGCGGCCGACGTTGGCCTCGAGATGCACCGAGCAGAACACCCGCCCGGTCTTCGTGCGGATGGCCGCGCCCAGATGATGATGCCCCTTGCGGAATCGCTGGGCGATCGTCTGCCGCGCCGCCTCGATCAAGGCCCGGTCCTGTTCGTTCGTCGGTTCGGAGTTCATCGTACTTATGTATCGGCGCTTCCGCGGTTGACCGTAAACGGATCGCGACGCTGAACTGCGTTCTCAGAGCCGGCCCGGCTCTGAATCCAACGCGGCGGCGCCGCTCGCGCGATAGGACGCGAATTCCTTCGCGTCGATTCGTGACCCCACCGCTGAAGCGATGGGGCACCCTTCTGTGTAAGTCCGGGGCGGTTTGCTTGCGAATCCCGTTGCGTGACGCGGCAATCCGCCTACTTCGCTTCCTGGCCGACCGTCGTCGTCGCGGGCATGGGCTTGCGCTTGGCCAGCTCGCGCCAGGTCGTCAGGATGATGCCCTCGTCCTTGATGAGCTTCTTGACCTCCGGGTCGGCGAAGATCTCCAGCTCCCATGCTCGCGTCTGGGCGCTGCCCGTGATCGCCTTCAGCTCCGGCGTCAACACCGACGGGTGGATGATCATGCACGTCACCCCCGGCGGCAGCTCGCGAAGCTGCTTCATCAGACGGGCCTTGCGTCCCTCGTAGCTACTGTCCTCGCCCTTTTCGGGGTACGTGAAGTTGTCCAGCTTGGCCGAGGGGAAGTCCCTCAACAGCTTGACCATCTTCGGCGTGATCGGCAGGCCGCGCTTGCGAGCCTCCTTCACAAAGAAGGGGCTCGGTTGAATCAGGAACGGGGTGATGCCGAACTCCTTCGCGACCTTCATGAACGCCATCACGAAGTCCGGTCGCGCGAAGACCGTACCCATGTGTGTGTCGAGGTGTGTCGGCTTGACGCCCCACTTGAGCGCGAGCTTCACCTGGGCCCGGATCTCCTTCTCGATGTCCTCGGCCTTGGCGCGGAGGGCGACGGGCAGGACGTCGTCCCAGAGGAAGCCCTCCTTGTCGCACAGGCTCGGGACCTCGCTCGGCGGCAGGACCGGACCCCATCGATACGTCTTCCATTCACTCGTCAGGGTGATGTGCAGGCCGATGTCGTACTTGTCCTGATGCTCCTTGGCCCACATGCAGAAGTCGTATGCCCAGGGACAGGGCATCATGATGCTGGCCGAGGTGATTCGCCCCTCGGGGAAGGCGATGCGGGCGGCCTCGTTGGCGGCGTGACACATGCCGATGTCGTCGCCGTGGATCATCAGGATCTTGGCGTCCTCGGGCCAGCCGAGCTCCACGGAGGACAGCTTCATCGATTCGGTCATTTCCTGGATCGACGCCTCTTCCTTCTTCTCTTCCGCGTTCACGATGGTCACCAGTGAAGCGACGGCCACCGCCGTCAGGACACGCGCATATCGCATTCGTACTCTCCCGTCTTTGAGTCCCAGCACCTGGGAATTCCGCGGCTCGCCTAGACCTAACAGCGTATCAGTCGCCGGTTCTGGCGTCTACACGGGCGGAGCGGGCGCCTTGGCCGGAGTTGCTCCGATGTGGGATGTCCCGCTTTGTCGCGGATTCGTGGGAATCCGTGCAGGGACCGTGGGGGGCCTGTATCGCGATGTCCCGCTTTGTCGCGGATTGGGCGTGGGCTGGTTGGGGTTCACGATGTGCCGCTCCCTTCTTTCGGGGGTCTGGGTGGTCCGCGCGGTGGTTCGACTAATGGGAGAAGGGGGACGGCGTGACAGCAGGGTCTAGGGTTTAGGGTCTAGGGTCTGGGGGAAAGCACCAGGGTTCAGGGGTCAGGGTTCGGGGATCAGGGGAACAGCAACAACAGTAAGGGTCAAGGGTTCAGGGTGCCGGCTTCGGTTAGCTTCTCCCTCCGGCAGGCTCCCTTCGGTCTGAGCCTCAGGGTGGAAGACAGGACTCCGCGGGTGCTGGACGGCACGCTAGACAGGTGCGGTTCCGCAGGAACGCCCCGAGATCGCTAACCCCTTCCCCCGCAACGTGCACACAAGAGAATTGTCCGAGATTTGTCGTGGACAGTGGCCCGGTGATCTTGTATCATGACTATCGGTTCAGGACGTAGGAACAACCGGGTGCCGACCCGTAGGTGATTCGGCAACAGCCGCTTCGGGAGTGACGTCTGCGCTTCTGCCCGCCAGCTTGTTTCACCGAACGCGCTTTGAGATCGGCGTCCCGTGAAGTCTCGGGGCAGAGTCATTCGTATTTGAACCCGGGTTTCGCGGTGTCTGATACCAAGAGGAATGACGGGTCGGTCAGCATACGACGAAACAAGAGAAAGCGGAGCGAGAGAAATGACAGCATGGGAGACCTTCGACAACATCATTGCTCGGGCAGAAGCGCTCCTGTTGCTCTACCATGGCATGATCAATACACGAAAGCGCCGCATAAGGCGCGATTGGAAGGAGGCTTTCTGTCGGCTGATGCATTGGCGCAGACATGTGCCGATCGAAAGAGTTGATACCAGGGATGCGATCATCGTACTCAAAGACGGTTCTTCGCTAAGTCCTGAAGACTTCAGCCACGAAGTGATGGACGATCTTCTCCGAAGCGCCCTGACTTTCGCCGTGAGTGCGCTCGATCGGTACGTTCATGAGCGAGTCGTGCGCAAGATAGTACCGGCACTGCGCAGCACGACGCAGAACCGGGACCAACAGAACCTTGAGATCCCCGCTGGAGTAGCGATTGAGATCGTGGATGCGGTTGTTCGGCAACGGCGTGACAACCCCAATAACGCGTTTCGTCCTGCCAATATCATTCGACAGCGCCTACAAGAGCTTCTGCACCGGAGGCCTTTTCAGAACTGGCGCGAGATAACACATGCGTTTGCGCTGATCGGCATTTCGGGAATTGACGGCGCGATTCAGAGTTCCCTGGGCCTGCCCAATCTTGACGCTTTCAAGAAGGACCTGGATCGCGCGATACATTTGAGAAACCGGATTGTGCACGAGGGAGACCTTGTGCGTCACGTCCGGACGGGGAACGCACGCGTTCGAAAGAATGCGATCCAGCCAAACGATGTTCGCACAGCAATCGACAGGATCACGGAGTTGGTAACAGAACTCGAGAAAATCAACTGAATCAGCTCGCAGACGACATGCCACCAGAGGACATGGTATGCATTCACCAGAAGAGAGAAGAAGAGACGGACTGTAGGACTACGAGACAAGCCCACAGGCATCTATCCGTTTCGTCGGTGTTCAGGGAAGAAGGAGCAGACTGCCGTATAAGACTGGAGAGACCGACGATGAAGTCACTTCACCTTGAATGGCGAAGCCTGGTGCGCTTCGTGCGGTCGGGAGAGGTTGAGAAGCATCGCCAGAGGGGTATTCCCACGTTGATGTTCT
>CAZKCX010000512.1:0-1621 GCA_964550865.1 uncultured Planctomycetales bacterium | reverse complement strand
GTAAGTGACCCTTTCCTGCTTGAGCAGATAGACACCGCGCGCAGCCATTCAAACCCTTTCGTTCTCATCGGGCCCCAGCACACTGGCAAGAACGTCTTCCTGAACCTCGTTGCGAGGAGTAGTCCGGTCAACACTTCCCTGCCCTGCATAGACGAGAATGTGGTCGGCGAGGAGCAGGAGGAAGTCGAGCGGTTCTTTGGCAAGGGTGGCGTTGTCGACCGTAACCGCGAGGCGCTTCTGCACTTCGACTTCATGGAGCAAGCTGTATCTTGGGGGAGATTCGTTGAGAAGCTGCACAAGCTCGCCGTGGAAAGAGTGCTTGATCGTACGGATGGGCAGGCTTTGCCCTGCCCCGGAATCAGAGTAGTCCTCGGCGCCAACGAGGAGCTTCCACCAAGGTTCCCTCAGAGACCAGAACTGATGAAGTACCTATATGGGGCTCTAGCAGGAAACCAACTTGCGCGCACACACACGCTGGCAGAGCAGGCGGATCGATTGCCGGTCATCCTGCAAGAGATGCTCGCAGCACTTGTGGTTCGCGGCGAGATTGACGAGCAAATGGCGGAACGGACGGAGAAGATACCGAAAGAGTGCTTTAACCGGTTGAAGCAGTACTCGGTACCTAATGAGTTCACGGGACTATTCGGCCTTGTGCGGTCTGCCGCCAGGGATGGCTGGGAGAAGGCCGTCAATGACACGCGCCCGGGCAGGGTATTCGTGGCCTGGGGCGGAAGGTCGCGGAATGGAGGCATTCGTCTGGCAGAGAAACTCCGTGAATGTGGGATTGTCGTGGAGAAGGCTCCCGAAGTCCTCACTGCCGGGAAGTGGTGGCCACAGATCGAAGAAAGACTCACGGATGTGGACTTCGTCGTATTCACTTTCTGCCGTGCGGACTTCCGCCCATCGACTCAACTCGTCAAGCTCAAGGAGTGGCGGAAGGCGGTAGAACATGAGAAGTCGCTGGCACGCAATCTCATATTCATAGTGTTTCTCGACAAGACCAGCGTAGAGGACCTGAAGAAGATAGAAGGACTCGATCAGGAGCTGCTAGCTAGTCTGGTGGAGCGGCAATGGCACCGTGTTTCCTGGAGAAGCCGAAAAAGCACTGGGTTTGAAAAGCTGTATGCTGATCTTTCAGATGCGCTGAGGAAGGTGAGGGGCAGCTAGGCGATTTCTGGAAGGGCGTGAACAGAGACGAAGGCTCTGGCTGGTCCAAGACGCTCCAATCATGTGGTCGGAGGCTAATTGACTGCTTCAGAAGGACGGTTGTGCCCCTCTGTCTCTGTTACGGGAGTGATGGAAGATGACCAAGGTATTCCTGAGTTGGAGCGGTGACTTGAGCCGCCAACTGGCTGAGGAGTTGCGTTCGTGGCTTCCCGGTGTGCTCCAGTTCGTTAGGCCGTACTTCACGCCTGATGACGTCGAAAAGGGGGCGAAGTGGAATTCAGAGATCTCCAAAGAACTGGAAGAGTCGGACGTCGGCATATTGTGCCTTACCCGAAACAACCTGGATAAGCCTTGGATAATCTTTGAGGCCGGCGCCTTGTCGAAAAACTTTGGTAAGTCTAAGGAGTCGTACAGAAATAAACTAAACATGTCGCCGATCCGGTTCCGATAGAGA
>CAZKCX010000511.1:0-5612 GCA_964550865.1 uncultured Planctomycetales bacterium | reverse complement strand
AAGCCGTGGTGCATCGAGATCGGCAAGGCGCCGACGGGCGGGCTCGAGGACTTCACGATCACGCTCGGGGAGGGCTGCCGGAAACTGCTGGCGACACACCCGACGCGTCTGCTGATACGCAAGTGAAAGGAGCGTGCACCCATGTCAAGAATGTCGACGCGTTTTGCCATTGGCATTCCTGGACGTACCTCCAAGACCACCTTCTTGGGTGCCCCATCGCTTGAGCGGTGGGGTCGCGAATTGGCCCATCGGGATTTGTGTCTCCCACTTCCGCCTCGACGGTGCTCGGCACAAGCAAAGAGGTGGGCCACCCGATGGGAGCGATGTGCCACCGGCGGTTCCATCCACTCAGAGCCGGCCGGTCCTCCGGCCGGTCGACCATCATCGGAGAAGGATCCTGACCGGGCCGAGGACCCGACTTCGCCAGGGCTAGGCCGGGCAGGCGGCCCGGCTCGGAAAGAACTGACTCAACGGTCGTCACGGATGAACGGTAACCCGGCCGAGGACAGGCCGGCTCGGAAAGGGCGCGCGACCGGCTCGGCGGCTCGCGATGATTCGTGCGTCTCGCGCTGGCTCGCATTCGGGGTGTTGCTCGCCGTCACCGTGCTCGGTGCGGACGCCCTCGCCGCCGAGTCGCGGAAGCCGAACATCGTGTGGATCTGGTGCGACAATCTGGCGTATCGGGATCTGTCCTGCTACGGCAACGAGGACCTCAAGACGCCCGTGATCGACCGGCTCGCCGATCGGGGCGTTCGCTTCACGCAATACTACATCGCACACTGCGTGTGCAGCCCGTCGCGGGCCGCGCTGCTCACGGGCCGTCAGCCGTTTCGCGTCGGCATCGTGGACGTCCTTCGCCCGGACGGACCGACCGGCATCCCCGACAAGGAGGTCACGATCGCCGAGGCCCTCCGCAAGCAGGGCTACGCCACGCTCGCGATCGGCAAATGGCACCTCGGCGACCGCCGCGAGTACCTCCCGCCGCAACACGGGTTCGACGGCTACCTGGGCCTGCCGTACTCCATGGACATGCTGCCGACGCTGCTGATCCGCGACAACGAGATCGTCGAGGAGTTGGCCGGCGAGAAGGTCTCCGACGTCACCGAGCGATTCACCGACGAGGCCATCCGGTTCGTCCGCGCGAACAAGGACCGCCCCTTCTTCGTCTACTTCAACCACACGATCCCACACCCGCCGATCAACATCCCCGATCGGTTCCGCAAGAAGGGACGGAGTGTCTACTACGACGCCATCGAGTACATGGACGCCGAGGTCGGTCGGCTGCTCGAGGTCATCGACAAGCTCGGCCTGACCGACGACACGCTCGTGGTCTTCAGCAGCGACAACGGGCCGATGGTCAAGGACGGAAACACGGGCGGGCTTCGCGGACGCATCCGCGATTGCCTGGAGGGCGGCGTCCGCGTGCCGTTCGTCGCGTGTTGGCCGGGAAAGATCCCGGCGGGTCGCGTCGTCGAGACGCCCGCGATCGCGTACGACATCTTTCCGACCGTGGTTAAGCTCACGGGCGGATCGGTGCCGGCCGATCGCGTGTACGACGGGCAAGACATCTGGTCGCTGCTGACCGGCAAGGAAGGTGGGTTCCAGCGCGCCAAGCCCTTCGTCTGGGTCTACATGGAGAACGTGGACGCGATCCGTGACGGTAGGTGGAAGCTGCACCTGGCGCGACGCGACAAGCCGCTGAAGAAGCCGGAATTGTACGATGTCGTGGCCGACCCGAAAGAGTCCAAGAACCTGGCCGAGAAGAACGCCGATGTGGTCGCGCGCCTGACGAAGTCCGCGCGGGCGGTCGAAGAAGAAACACCCATGGTGTGGGGCCTGAGGTACCCCGTGCGTCACCCCCTGAAGGCCAAGGGCGGCGTGCGACGGGAGTGACTTGGCTCGCGACCAGGCGCGAGACTGAGCGTGGCTGACATGCCTTGGCTTTGGCGGTTCTGGCGGGGTGCTCTTCGCGCACCACAGGGAGGTGCCATCCATAGGAGACTGTCCGGGCCTACGCGGTGGGTCGATGACGCATTCGTAGCATGGGCATCTTGCCCATGTGTCTTCACGGGCGAGACGCCCGTGCTACGGGGCGCCGATTCGCACACGCTCATCTGGAACGGCCGGCGAAACCTCGTCCGAGCGAGGTAGCAAAGGAGGATCGAGCGATGAAGAAGGCGAATCTGATCGGGCTACTTCTGCTGACAGCGTGCGGCGGATGCAGCGCCGTGACCGGCAAGGTCGTGGTGACCAGCCCGGACGGCAAGGTAACCGCAGCGGTGGACGTCGACGGTTCCGGCCGGCTGGTCTACAGCGTCGGTTTCGGCTCGACGGTCGTCATCAAGCCCTCGCCGATGGGCGTGACGGTGGACGGCAAGGACCTCGGTGACGGCGTGCGAATCGGCGAGCCCAAGACCGACACCATCGACGAGACGTACCCGACCCGCGGTTGGCATACCCGGGCCCGGAACCACTGCAACGTCGCCACGATCCCGATCACGCACGTCGCCGGCGGCGCCCAGCTCTCGCTCGTGCTCCGCGCGTACAACGACGGCGTAGCGTATCGGTACGTTGTCCCCGGCGAGGGCAAGCGGACGGTCGGCGGCGAGGCGTCGGCCTGGAAGCTGCCCGACGACGCGACCGTCTGGTACCACAGCAACACGAAGAACTACGAGGCCGAGCACAAGCACCGGACGGCCGAGAGCTTCAAACCGGGTACGATCATCGCCCCGCCGATGATGTTCAAGCTGCCGGGCAACGCGGGCTACGCGGCCCTGACCGAGGGAGCCCTTTACGACTACAGCGGCATGACGCTCCGCTCGGCGGGCGAGTCGAAATTCCTCGGGGTCTTCGAGGACGACGAATCGTGGGAGTTGGCCGGGACGATCGAGTCGCCCTGGCGGATCGTGATGATCTCGCCAGACCTCAACTGCCTGGTCAACTCCGACATCATCACCAACGTCAGCCCGCCGCCGGCGCCGGAGTTGGCCGACGCTGATTGGATTCGACCCGGCCGTGCGCTGTGGTCGTGGTGGAGCGAAGGGACGGGTGACTGGACGCTCCAGAAGCGCTATGCCGACGCGGCGGCCAAGATGGGTTTCGAATACATCCTCGTCGACGCCGGATGGCGGAAGTGGAAGTCCGGCAACCAGGATGCGTGGGCGCTGCTCAAAGAGGTCGTCGACTACGCCCGAGCCAAGGGCGTCGACGTGTGGGTGTGGAAGCGGTGGAACGGCGTGGCGCATCCGAAGGCCCGCAACGACTTCTTTGCCAAGGCCAAGTCGCTCGGCGTGGTCGGCGTGAAGGTCGACTTCATGGACTCCGAGTCGAAGGAGCGGCTGGACTTCTACGAGGCCTGCCTCCGCGATGCGGCCAAGCACAAGCTGATGATCAACTTCCACGGCGCGAACAAGCCCACGGGCGAGGCCCGCACGTGGCCCAACGAGATGACCCGCGAGGGCATCAAGGGTCTGGAGTACAACAAGTGGGCCGTCGTCTCGGCCGAGCACAACGCGACGCTGCCGTTGACGCGCTTCCTCGCGGGCCATGGGGACTACACGCCGTGCACGTTCGATCCCAAGCGGCTCAAGCGGACGACGTGGACGCACCAGATCGCCACGACGATCGTCTTTACCTCGCCCGTGATGCACTGGGCGGATAATCCAAAGCGGTACCTCGCCAATCCCGCGCTGGACCTCATCAAGACCATCCCGCCGGTGTGGGACGAGACGCGGGTGCTCGCGATCAGCGGGGTGGGAGAGATCGCGGCGTTCGCGCGGCGCACGGACAAGACGTGGTTCCTGGGCATCCTCAACGGCGGCGGCAAGAGGACGGTGAAGGTGCCGCTGGGGTTCCTGGGCGACGGGGAGTATGCCGCGTCGTTGGTCCGCGACGTCGCGCGCAAGTGGGCCGGGCTTTCGCGCGAGGCGAAGACCGTCCGCAAGGGGGATACGCTCAGCGCGGCGATGAACGAGGGCGGCGGCTTCGTCGGGTGCTTCATCCCGAAGTAGTAGCTCGGGGAAAGACTGGTGCATCGAGCGGGGGAGAGGCCCCGAACTCTGATCGCCGGTGCACGCCGAGCACTGCTCACAGAGCAGTGGCACACGTAGAAGGACCAGGCAGAAAAGGAAGCCGTATGTCGTATGCAAGCTTGTTGTCCGGTCGACGGCGCCTTGCGTTGGCAGTAATGTTGGGAATTGCCTGGGGCCAGGCCGCCCTCGCCGCGGATGTGTGGGTCATCGACGACTTCGAGCAGGGCGCGTGGGAAGGTACGACGCAGAGCACCGAGCACGTCAAGCAAGGCCGTCACGCCGCCAGGTGGAGCGACTTGAAGTCGAATACGACGCTCCGCGTGCACACGCCAAGGATCCCCAAGGACTGGACGCGCTACGACCGACTGACGTTCTGGCTCCACTCGGCCAAGGCCAACGGCCAACGCCTGACGATCGTCTGCAACTCCGAGAACAAGGACGCCAAGGGCTGGGACTACTACGTCCACCATCTCACCGTCGACTGGCAGGGCTGGCGGCTCATCAGCCTCAAGCGAGACAGAGAGCTACGCGGCGCCCGCAAGCCGCGCGGCTGGGATCAGATCGACTGGTTCGGACTCCACTCCGCGGGGTGGAATCACAAGCCGCTTCCGGACACGGTGCTCCACATCGACGACGTCAAGCTCGTCCGCGATCCCGTGGAGATCGCCATCAAGGATCGAACGGCCACGCGCACCACCGACGACGGGCACCGGGTGACCTACACGATCGAGGTAGCCAACCGTGCATCGGGGGCACGCGAGTTCGCCCTCTCGCTCGAACCCACGCCTTCGAAGACAAACTCAACACCGATCTACAAGCCCGTAGAGCTTTCGGGATCGGTCGGGCCGATCCCGTCCGGGGCGTCGGCAACGGTGGCCGTCGAGCTTCTGGCCTCGGCTGAAGTCTTGAAACATCATGAGCCTCTGACCTACGACCGCCACACCTTCCGCGTCGCCCCCGGCATGCCCGAGGTCCCCGCACCGCACGTTACGCTCGAGGCCATCGTCCCACTCCCCAAGCGAGAGCACCCGCTTCTCTTCGCCGATGCCGAGACGTTCGCCCGGGCCAAGGACAGGGCGGCGAAATGCACTTGGGCGAAGAAGCAGGTCGACCGCGTCGTGGGTAAGGCGCGGGGCATCCTCAAGAACGAGCTCGTCGTGCCCGACGAGCCGGGCCAGTGGAGCCACCATTACGTCTGCAAGGAGTGCGGCGCGGGCCTACGCTACGACAACGCCGAGGGCCTGCATCGATGCAAACGCTGCAAGAAGACCTATACCGGCTGGCCGTACGATCAGGTCGTGCTCACCCGCATCCACGGCGGAAACTGGAGGGCGATCCGCGAACTGGGCCTGGCCTACGCGCTGACGGGCGATGAGGCGTTCGCCCAACGCGCGCGACGGAACCTCCTCGCCTATGCGGAGAAATACGCCGACTACCCCCTGCACAACGTTCGCGGCAAGGTGAGCCGATCGGCCGGGCGGGTCTTCGCGCAGACGCTGGACGAGGCCGTGTCGATCATCGGGGCGGCCTGGGGATACGACCTGATCTATAACAGCCCCTGCCTGCGCCCCGAAGACAAGC
>CAZKCX010000510.1:0-5617 GCA_964550865.1 uncultured Planctomycetales bacterium | reverse complement strand
TCGCTGAACGTCCTTACGCCGCACCACGGGTTCAACGATTTCGGTCACTACACGGAACAGTTCGGCACGGGGATGGCCGTTTCGGAGCTGATGCTCCAGAGCGTGGGCGACGTGATCCGCGTCTTCCCGGCGATGGATGCGACGGCCACCGCCTCGTTCAAGAATCTACGGACACAGGGTGGATCCCTCGTTTCGGCTTCATGCGCGAGAGGAAGGATCGGACCTATTGCGATACGCAGCACGGTCGGCGGTCCGCTCAAGCTCCGCTCACCGTGGCCGCGGATCCGTGTGCGGGAGATCGGTGGCTCCGCATGGCGCCCGTTGACGGCGGATGCGTCGGGGATCGTCACGGTGGCGACGAAGCGCGGCGATTTGCTAGAATTCGCGCCCGGCGGTTGAAGAACCGCCGCCTTCGAGAGAATGGATGCAGCTCGCATATGCGACCGTCTCAAGGAACGACGCACACTGCCAAACGCTCGCAAGGGGAGTGCAGCGCCACACGGCTGAATTCAGAGCCGGCCTGTCCTCAGGCCGGTCGTTGTTCGGTGGGTGTTGAAGCGGACCGGGCCAAGGACGGCTCGGCTCGGCAACAACTCGCCGCAAGCGGCTCGGAAGAACGTGTCAGTACGTTCTACCGCCCGGCACGCTGGTGACGGATAGGTTTGACGCTGGCGATTTCGTCCGTGGATCGACAAGGAGCGAACGATGTCACGATGGCTCGCGATGTCTCTCGCGGTACTCTTCGGCGGTCAGGCCACGGCGGCCGAGACGCTGACCTATGTGGATCTCGTCGAGCGGCTGACGGACCTCGAGCGTCTGGCGACGCTCCCCGCGCCGGGCGAGGCGTGCGCGCAGTGGTCGAGCTACCACCGCGCCAGCAAGTACGATGCCTCCACCGGCAAGTACGTGGCCTGGGACCAGAATCGGGACGGCAGCGGCTTCATCCGCAAGGAAGGCGACAAGATCGTTATGGCCGAGATGGAAGGCCCGGGCTGCATCTGGCGGATCTGGTCGGCCAAGGCGGAGAAGGGGCACGTCCGTATCTACCTGGACGGGGCGAAGGAGCCGGCCGTCGATCTGCCCTTTGCCGGATACTTCAACCGCAAGCACGAGCCGTTCGTGCATGAGTCGCTGGTGCACATGACAGCGCGAGGGCTGAACAACTACGTGCCGATCCCCTACCAGAAATCGTGCAAGGTCGTGGCCGAACCCGGCTGGGGGCGGTTCTACCACTTCACGTACGGCACGTTCCCGAGGGGGACGAAGGTCCCGACGTTCACGATGCGGCTGTCGCCCGCGGAGAAGGCCGCCCTGGCGGAGGCCCACAAGAAGCTGACCCGCGGCGGTGTCGATCCCGCCGGCAAGCGGCCGGGGCAGAAGACGGTCACGGAGTCCATCGAGGTCGGGCCGGCCGGCAGCGCGACGGTGCTCGATCTCAAGGGCCCGCGGGCGATCACGGCGATCCGCGCGAAGCTCGACCTACCGCAGACGCCTCACCCGCGGATCGTGCTGCGGGAGCTGACGCTCTCGATCACGTGGGACGGCGCGAGCAAGCCCGCGGTCTGGTCGCCTTTCAACGACTTCTTCGGCACAGCGGCCGGCGCGAACGAATACCGATCGCTGCCGATGGGCCTGACCGAGGACGGTGAGTGGTACTGCCTGTGGTACATGCCGTTCGCCGAGAGCGCCGTCATCAAGATCGGCAACGACGGCAAGGAGGGGCGGAAGGCCGACTTCGAGATCACGCACGCGCCGCTCGAGAGGTCCATCGAATCGTTGACCCGCTTCCATGCGAAGTGGCACCGCGACGTCTTCCTGCCGCCGGAGGCGGAGCGATGGATCGACTGGCCGATGCTGGTCACGAAAGGGCGCGGGCGGTACGTGGGCGTGATGCTCAACGTCTGGAATCCGCGTGGCGGCTGGTGGGGCGAGGGCGACGAGAAGCTCCACGTCGACGGCGAGAAGTTCCCCTCGACGTTCGGCACGGGCAGCGAGGACTACTTCGGCTATGCCTGGTGCAATCCGACGCTCTTCGAGAACGCGTTCCACAATCAGACGATCAGCATGGGCAACCGCGGTCACGTCTCGGTCAACCGATGGCACATCACCGACGACGTGCCGTTCCAGAAATCGTTCGATGCGTACATCGAGAAATACTGGCACAACGACAAGCCCACGCGCTACGCCGCGACGGCGTATTGGTACCTCGCGGCCGGCCAGCAGGACGCGTATGAACCCGTAGCGCTACAGAAGCGGATCGGGTATTGGGACACGCCGTTGGCGCATCGGGTCGTCGGGGCAATCGAGGGCGAGGGCCTCAAGGTCCTCAAGAAGACCGGCGGCAAGGTCGTCAAGCAGGACCTGTGGCATTTCAAGGATCATAAGTGGTCGGACCAGCGGCACCTCTGGTGGCGGGACGCCAAGCCGGGCGACACGCTCGACCTCGAGCTGCTTATCCGCAAGACGGATACATACCGTCTGGTCATGCAGCTCACGAAGGCGAAGGACTACGGCATCGTGCAGCTTTCCCTCGACGGCAAGAAGCTGGGCGATCCGATCGATCTGTACAACCCCGACGTCGTGCCGTCGGGGCCGATCGACATGGGCACGCACCGGCTGCACGTCGGCCGTCACACGCTGACGTTCGAGATCGTCGGCGCGAACGAGAAGGCGCTGAAGCGGTACATGGCCGGGCTGGACTATATTCAGCTCTTGCCCGTGAGCGATTGAGCAGGCATGGGCGCGGGCAGGTTCGTGCTTCGAAGAAGGCCGAGAAACACGCTGAGCTGGTTCAATGAAAGATTGAACCGTGCGTCAGAAGGAGACCTCCTCTGGGTGGCCCATGGCCTTCGCCGTGGGGGACGCGAATCTTGGGTCGAATTCGTGTCCCCCGCCTCTGAAGAGGTGGGCCATCCAAAATGCTCCAACGGTTCTTCCAGGCTGCTCTAGGGGTACAAGATGACACGCAATAGCAGACTCACCGGGCTGACCGCGACAGCTCCGTTCCTCATGATCCAGGTCGCAGCGGCAGGCGCGCCGGGCGACGGTGTGGCGAACGTCCGGGATTTCGGCGCGGTGGGAGACGGGAAGGCCGACGATACGGACGCCATCCAGAAGGCCGTCGACGCACGACGTGGTGGCGTGTGGCTGCCCAAGGGACGCTACCGCATCACGCGGACGATCACGATCGAGCTCGACAAGCTCGGCCCGACGTCCATGTTGGGCGATGGCACGGCCACGATCGTGATGGCCGGCGCGGGTCCGGCGATCCACCTCATCGGCACGCACGAGGGGACGGCCGATCCGAAGACCGTCACGCCGAACGTCTGGCAGAACCAGCGCATGCCCATCGTTCGGGGGATCGAGATCGTCGGCGAGCATTCGCAGGCGGTCGGCATCGAGGCGACGCACACGATGCAGGCGATCTTCACAAACGTCGGCGTGCGGTGGGCGCTGCACGGCATCCACCTGACCACGCGGAACCGCAACGTGATCATCGCCGATTGCCACCTCTATCAGAATCGCGGCGCGGGGCTGTTCCTCGACGGCGTGGACCTGCACCAGATCAACGTGACGAACTGCCACATCAGCTACAACGGCGGCGGGGGGGTGGTGCTCAAGCTCTCGAGCGTTCGGAACCTGCACATCGGCACGTGCGACATCGAGGCCAACATGGACCCGAACGGCCCGCCGACGGCCAACGTGCTCATCGATACGAGCAAGGGCGAGGAGAAGCGGAACTACGACGTCCGCGAAGGGGCGATCGTCGGCTGCACGATCCAGCACACGCACGATGCGCCCGGCTCGGCCAACATCCGTTTCATCGGCCGCGAGGACAACCAGCCGAACACCGTCGGCCGGTGGACCATCGCGGACAACGTTTTGAGCGACGTCAACGTGAACATCCACCTGATCCGTGCCCGCGGCGTGACGATCACGGGCAATACGTTGTGGAAGGGCTTCGAGCATAACCTGCTCGTCGAGGGCAGCGCGCACATCCTCGTCGGGTCGAACCTATTCGAGCGGAACCCGTGCTATCGGCCGCTGGGCGCCCGCAACGCCGTGGTCTTCCGGGACTGCCGCGACTGTACGATCACCGGCTGCCACATTCACAACGTCCAACAGACCGAGGCCGGGCTGACCCTCGAGCGCTGCAAGTGGATGAACGTGACCGACTGCCTGCTGGTCGACTGCGACGGCGCCGAGGTCTTCATGAAGGACGTCGAGCACATGCGGCTTGCGGGCTGCCTCGTCCGCGATTCGCGCGAGGCCGCGAAGGATCCCGTGGCGATCAAGCTGACGTCCGGCAAGGGGAATCTGATCACGGGCAACATCATCGCCGGCAAGACCGAGATCGCCCCCGGCACGGCCAACGTGAGGGACAATGAAATCGTAGAGTGAGCAGTGGCACGTAGTGAGGGCCGCCTCAACAGAGCGCAGAACCATCGAGAAAGGTGAAACGTATGTTCGGACGGACTTGGCTTATCATCGCTTTGGCTTCGTGGACGCTCGTCGGAGATCGCCTCATGGCCGGCGGAACTGCAACGGTAAAGAACCTGCGCTGTGAGTATCTGACGGACCCGCTGGGCATTGACGTCCGCACGCCCCGCATGAGTTGGATCATCGAGGCGGACGAGCGCGGTTGGAAGCAAGGGGCCTATCGCGTGCTCGTCGCGACGAGTGAGGACAAGCTCGTCCCCGGCATGGCCGATCTGTGGGACAGCGGCAAGGTGGACTCCGATCGGTCCGTGCAGGTCGTCTACGCCGGCAAGCCGCTGCAGTCGCGGATGCGATGCTGCTGGAAGGTTTGCGTCTGGGACGCCGACGGCAAGGCGTCGCCGTGGAGCGGCGTCGCCACGTGGACGATGGGCCTGCTCGAGCCGGGCGATTGGACGGCCCAGTGGATCGGCGTCGATTGGTTCAAGGAGAACGTCGGCCGCCTGCCGTGGCTCCGCAAGACGTTTACGCTCGACCGTAAGCCGCAGCGGGCGACGGCGTACGTGAACGCCATCGGCTACTACGAGCTGTACGTCAACGGCGAGAAGGTCGGCGACGACGTCCTCACGCCGCTGGTGAGCGCCTACGCCAAGCGAAGCCTCTACCTCACGCATGACATCACGAAGCACTTGAAGAAAGGCAAGAACTGCATCGCGCTCTGGCTCGGACGCGGGTGGGAGTCTCGCCTCTTCGCCGAGGCCACCAAGGACGGTCCGGTGGTTCGCGCGCAGGTCGACATCGAAGGCGTCGGCAACGGCCAGAAGCGGATCCAGACCGACGAGACGTGGAGGGTCCATACCAGTCCGATCCTGCCCCTCGGCGCCGGGAAGTCCGGCAACTACGGCGGAGAGCGCTACGACGCCCGAGACGAGATGCCGGGCTGGAACCAGGCCGACTTCGACGACTCGGCGTGGAAGCCCGCCACGATCCACTCGCCCACCACGGCAGAGGTCGTGGCGCAGTGTGAGCGGTCGAACCGCATCTTCGAGACGATCGAGCCGGCGTCGCTGAAGCGGCTTGGGGACGGCACGTTTCTGCTGGACATGGGACAAAACTTCGGCGGCTGGCTCGACATCCGCTTTCCCGCCGGCGAGGCCGGTCAGAAGATCGTCCTGCAGTA
>CAZKCX010000509.1:0-5629 GCA_964550865.1 uncultured Planctomycetales bacterium | reverse complement strand
GATATAGAGCTTCAGCTCCTTGCCGTCGTAGACGCCCGCGACGTGGTGTGCGCCCTGCGTCCAGTCGTCGGGCAGCGGCGCGCGGACGAGCACATACCTCTTGTCGAAGATGAAGAACTCCAGCTCCTTGCCGCCGGCCGCCACCTTGAGCATGTACTGCGAATCGCCCTTGCCGACGATGGGCCCGTGCGTGCTCATCGTCTGGGGACGAACCCAGGCCTCGAGCGTGAGCTGCGTGCCGGTGATGTCGAGCGCCTTCTCATTCGGCAGCACGACAAAGCCCTCGGTCAGTCCCTTGCCCTTGGCGAGCTTGCCGCGGAGCCAGCCGTGATGGCCGGACTCGCTCGCGTCGTGGACGATCGTCTTGGGTTCGGACTTCTTCCGCAGGCCCTGGTCGGCGTAGTCCCAGATGCACCCGCCCTGGAGGTGCTTGTACTTCTCGATCGCGTCCCAGTAGTCCTGGAAGTTGCCGACGCTGTTGCCCATCGCGTGGGCGTATTCGCACAGGATGAGCGGTCGCTCCTGGGGCTTCTCAGCGTATTTCACGATCTGCTCGATGCGGGCGTACATGGGGCAGTAGATGTCGGTGTGCGGCCGGCGCTCGGCCCGCTCATAGTGCACGGGACGATACGGGTCGCGCTCGTGGATCCACTTGCTGCACGCCACGAAGTTCACCCCGTCGCCCGCCTCGTTGCCCATCGACCAGATGATCACCGAGGCGTGGTTCTTGTCGCGTTCGACCATGCGCTGGATGCGATCCATGTGGGCCTTGCCCCACTCGGGCTTGTTGCCGAGCGTTCGGTTCGGCGCATAGCCGATGCCGTGCGATTCGATGTTGGCCTCTCCGATGAGATAGAGCCCGTAGCGATCGCAAAGCTCGAACCACTTCGGGTCATGGGCGTAATGACTCGTTCGCACGGTGTTGATGTTGTTCTGCTTGAGCAGCTTAATGTCCTGCACCATGCGGCTGACGGGAATGGCCCGGCCGTGATCGGGATCGTGCTCGTGACGGTTGACACCCTTGACGTAGATGGGCACCCCGTTGACGAGGAGTTGTCCGCCTTTGATCTCGACCTTGCGGAAGCCGAACCGCGTCTGTTGGACCTCGACGACCTTGCCGGCGGCGTCCTTGAGCGTGACGAGAACGGTGTAGAGGTTCGGGATCTCGGCCGACCACTTGGCGGGGTTGGAGACGTCGGAGTTCAACGCGATCGTCGTCTCCTGGCCGGCGGCGATCTTCTCGACGGAGCCCTTCATGAGCGGTGATCCGCCGACGGGCTTGCCATTGTCGCCGAGCAGGGCGACCTCGACGCTGTGTGCGGCGGCGGGCTTCGCGGCGAAATTGCGTACCTTCGCGTCGACCTTCAGCACGGCGTCGCGGCATTCGTCGTCGAGGTCGGCGCGGACCCAGAAGTCGCGGATGTGGACGGTCGGCGTCGAGAAGAGGTACACGTCTCGGTAGATGCCGCTCAGTCGCCACATGTCCTGGCATTCGAGGTAGGCACCGTCGGACCAGCGGTAGACCTCGGCGGCCAGCAGGTTCTTGCCGGGCTGGAGGTGTTTGGTGATGTCGAACTCGGCGGGCGTCATGCTGCCCTGGCTGTAGCCGACCTTCTTGCCGTTGATCCAGAGGTAGAACGCGCTCTTGACGCCGTTGAAGTGCAGGAAGACCTGACGCTCCTTCCAGCCGGCGGGGATCTCGAACTCCGTGCGATACGAGCCGACCGGGTTGTAGTGGTGCGGGATGTGTGGTGGGTTCGGCGGGAAGCAGTATCGCGTGTTCAGGTAGATCGGCCGGCCATAGCCCTGAAGCTGCCAGTTGCTCGGCACGGGGATGGTCCTCCAATCGCCCGCGTCGTAGTCGGGCTTGTAGAAGTCCTTCGGCCTGTCGGCGGGCTTGTAGCACCAGTGGAACTTCCATCGCCCGTTGAGCGACTTGTGGAAGGGAGAGGCGTCTCGCGTGCCCTTACGGGCGGCGCGTGCGTCCGGATACGGCATGAGCGTGCAGTGGCCGGGCTCCTTGTTCCGGCCGATCATCTGCGGGTTCTCCCAATCGGGAGTCGCCTGGGCCTTGACCGGCGCGGCGAAGAGCACGCCGACAACGCAGAGGGTCCCGAACGTCATCCAAATCATAGAACTCATCACGTTTCCACCTTCTGACTGCATAGGCCTGTGGTTTGTGTCTATCCTTGAAAGCAACACGCAGTTCGATTTCAGGTTGCTGTAAGATCGCATTCGGGGATCATACCCTTATGGTCCAACCTCATATGTGCCACTGCTGTGTCAGCAGTGAATCTGCACTGCTCGCAGAGCAGTGGCACCCGAAGGGCGTGATCCCGGGTTCGGATTCGCACAATGCGTCTTCCGGAGGTCGCGCCGGTGGGCTGGTACTGTCGATGGGTTAGACCTCAGTGGCCATCGGTTCGTCGAGCACCTTGACGCCGTCGACGACCCGGCAGACGTGGACGGCGTACTTCTCGGCGAAGTCCGGATGGCTCCGCGGATAGCCGGTACCCACGGCGGTCTTCAGCGCGTCGATCGCATCGGCGCGGACGAGCGCGCCGGCGGCGCCCTTATCGCCCCCACCGAGGAGCCGCTCACCCAGCACGCCGTCGATCGTTCGCGCCACGTCGCACATCGTCTCCAGCTCCGGCCCCGAGATGGCATAGTCGTCTCGCAGGCCGATGCCGTCTTCTCGGAAGATCTTGCCGACCGCGTCGATGTCCCCGGCTCGCCAGGCGTCCATCATCTCGTAGAATCTCCGTTGAGCGGCGAAGATGTACGTCAGGCGATCGCAGAGGCCGGGTTCGTCGTCTCGGAATTTCGCGAGGACCTTCTCGTACAGGTCCCGATCCTTGACGTCCGCCAGGCACGAGATGTCGAAGCCCGCGCCGCGAGCCAGTTCAACCAATCGTTCGCATTCCGAGCGCCGGACCTTGTAGGTCGACTTCTCCAGGCCGGGTCGCACGGTTCCGGTGTCCATCACGACAATGCGAAGGTCCTTCCCGCCGTCGCCCAGCGGCACATAGTTGATCGTCTTGTTCTTGGGATCGTAGTGCGTGCCCATGTTGGCGCGGGCGAAGAGGATCATGATCTGATCGAGCTGGCCGCAGGGCGAGCCGATGTACTCGTTTTCGACCGCTTGGGCCATCTCGACGATCTGGAACCGATCCTCGACTTCAATGCCGTTGGCGTCCAGCATCGATAGGATCAGGTTGAGCGAGAGTGAAGCGCTCCGCGACATGCCGCCGCCGGGGATGTTGCCGTAGACGACGCCGTCGATGCCGGTCTTCAGTTCGAAGCCGGACTTGCGGAGGACATGGTCGACGCCGTAGGGAAACCTCGCCCACGTGTCGGCGATCTCGGGCGACTGGGGTTCGGGGACCTCTCCGATCGCGAAGTCGACGACGCCGTCCTCGGGGAAGTTGCCGCTGACCAGCCGGATGCGGCCGCTCTCGTTGGGCTTGTAGGCCAGCCAGATGAAGCGGTCGGTGCCGACGCCGAAGAGCTCGGTGCCGTTGTAGTCGCCGTGCTCCACGCCGAGGCAGAAGCGGGAGGACGTCCGCCGGATCTTGGCTCCCGTGATGTCGATTGCATTGTCGCGTGCCAGCCTTGCGAGGGTCTCGCGCGCCGTCGCATCACTGTTCGTGGATTCCTGTGTCACTCGTCACCTGTCCATCATCGTTGCGAACCTGCGCCAGGCTACTCTCCTGAGAGACTGGACACCCCGTCGGAACGATCGTACACAGGGGTGGCCCATCTCTTCAGAGGTGGGGGACACGAATTCGACCGGAGATTCGCGTTCCATCGCGCGAGCGATGGATCCCCACGGCTAAAGCCGTGGGCCACCCAGGCTTCGTTGATTGTGGCATCCGGGCTTCGCTGGCTGTCCAAGTATCTCTGCAAGTGGCTTGGCCTTTCCTTCGTCTCCGCCGACTACCAGAACTTAATGTAGAGGGCGATCGTGGCGACGATCACGAGCCCTCCGAGCCAGACGACCGACGGCGTCGGCCGCATGTCGTAGCCTTCCCGCACCGGCATGACCACCGGCTGCTTGAGGGGCTTAAGGAGCGTCACGACGGTCATTGCCAGGACCAGGATCCCGAACGTGATGGCCATGTGGTTCAGGAACGCCATCGAGCTGAGGTCATACACGTGACCCCAGAAGCCCTCCTGTGGGATGACTTCCGAGGCTCGCACGTGGGCAACGGTCATACATCGCGCATCGGTAACCAGCTTGGGGATGTGGCAGAAGCCGTAGTGAGGTACGTTCAGCGCCATTCCCGTGGTTGCAGCGGCCGCTGGTGCGCAGGCCTCGGCTGCCATGGTCCCATAGACCTGCTGGAAGGCCGACGCGTATCGCGCGTCGATGACCAGCTTGGGGATGTGGCAGAAGCCGTAGATGGGCACGTTCAGCGCCATGGCCGTGATGGCCGCCGCCGATGGGGCCCGCTTGACGATGAGCCCGAAGGCGAACGCGCACAGGATGCCGGGCGTGATGTACCCCTGGATCGACTGGATGTAGTTGAAGATCCCATGAAACTGCGGGTTGCCCAGGCTCGGAGCGATCAGTGTGCAGGCCAGCAACATGAAGAGCAGCGTGGTGACCCGTCCCATCCAGACCAGCGACTTCTCCGACGCGTCCGGTTTGACGTGCCGCTTGTACAGGTCCATCGTGAAGATCGTGGAGGCGGAGTTCAGCATGGAGGCCAATGAGCTGATCACCGCACCGGAGATGGCGGCAAAGATGAATCCCCGTAGCCCCGGGGTGATCAGGTTCCGGATGAGCACGGGATAGGCCGCATCGTTCTGGGCCGACACCTCCTCGGTGTAGAGCTGGAGCGCCATGATTCCCGGAAAGACCATGATGAACGGAATGAGCAACTTGAGCCCCGCCGCGAAGATGATCCCGAGCTGGCCTTGCCGCAGCGTCTTGGCCGCGAGTGTCCGCTGCGTGATGAACTGGTTCAGCCCCCAGTAGTAGAAGTTGGGGATCCAGATGCCGACGACGAGGGCCGTCCAGGGGATGATGTCATGGTCCCAGGGCAGCACCATGTGGAGCTTGTCGGCGTTCGTCTCGTTGAAGTGCCGCACGCCGTTCATGAAGAGGGCGACCCCCTGCGTGGCGGCTTCGCTGTCTGGACTCAGCTTCCCGATGGCCAGGAAACCCAGGACCATCGTGATCGCCCCGCCGACGATCAGCGCGGATCCCTGGAAGAGGTCTGCCCAGGCGACCGCCTTGAGCCCGCCCCAGATCGTGTACAAGGCGGCGATACAACCGACGAGCCAGATGCCGCTCGTGAGGTTCATGTCGAAGATGACCTGGAGCGTCAGTCCGCCCGAGTAGACCACCGCGGAGATGGCGACGATGACGTACATGATCATCACGTAGACGGCCATGATGCCCCGCGCCGCGGCGTTGTAGCGGTATTCGAGGAACTCCGGGATCGTGAAGATGCCGCTCTGGAGGAACTTGGGCAAGAACAGCAGCGCCACGAGGACAAGCGTGATGGCGGCGACCCATTCGTAGCTGGCGATGGCGAGGCCCATGCCGGCCCCTTGGCCGGACATGCCGACGAAGTGCTCGGTCGAGATGTTGGCGGCGATCAGCGAGAAGCCGATGAGGGGC
>CAZKCX010000508.1:0-5643 GCA_964550865.1 uncultured Planctomycetales bacterium | reverse complement strand
GTGCGAAAGGTCCGTGCCGTCGAAGAGAGGGAGGTACCCCGAGCCGGGGACGGTTCGCTTAGCGGCCCAGTACATGGCGTTGGTCAGCAGTGTCTGAAATGCGGGTTTGCGGAACGCCGGCAAACCGTGGCCATTGGCAATATAGACCAGTCGACCGAGGCCGACGTGCCGCACCCAGGCCATGTTGCGATCGTCGCCGGCCTTCCGGGTCAGCACCTGGATTTCGGCCTTCGGGTGGTATTTGTGCTGGTAGTCCTCGTCGATGATCTCAAATGGGTCGAGCCCCACCGTGATCGGATGCCATTGGTCGACGATCTCCACGCGGAACCTGCCGTGGCCGTGGCCGATGAACTGCCCACCGATGAGCTGCCAGTAGCGGTCGCAGGATTTGAATGAATCGCTGGCCGAGTGAATGCCGACGATGCCACCCCCGGCCTCGATGAACTTCATCAGCCCGTCGATTTGGCCATCGGTCAGCGATCCGCCCGTGGTGTGAATCACGACGAGCTCGTACTTTCGGATTCGATCGGCCTGCCACTCGTCCAGGTCGTTGCTGACGGTGATGTCGAAGTCGCCCGCGTTGGCGACGACGTCCTTGAAGATCGGCTCCTTCTCGGGCCAGCCATGCGAACCGTCGACGGTGACCAAGACGCGGACCTTCCCGGCGGGAACGGTGCGTGCGGCGTTGACGGCGGTGGGGTTTGTAAGAAGCGCGGCGAGGCATGTCGTCGCGAGAAACCAACGGCGATGCAAGGTGTTCCTCATAGAAGCGTGTCTCCTTAAGCGGCCATAGAACCTGCGGGCGCGTGTGCCGACTTCCATCTGGATGCATGCCCGCAATCCCGTGTGGCTGGGTCGGGATGGTCGTTACTTCCTTCGCGTCGGAGTCCAGGAGCTTACCGCGCCGGGTCGATCCGAATCCAGCAGTCGGCACGCGCGTCGACTCAACCGGCGGTCGGCTTGCCCTTCTCCATGAGCCGAAACTGCACCTGCGGCGAGGACTGGTCGAGGATGACGCCGGGCGGGAGATCGAAGTTCACCGAGCGAGTCAGCCAGCCCTCGGTGCGGATGGCGTCGCCGGTCTTGATCTCCACGTAGGCGCGGACGTCCTGGGGGGTGAGGGAAGCGATCAGGTCGCTCGGTCCTCGGACGTTGACCTCCAGCGAAAGAGCGGCACTGTCGCGCACCTCCAAATCGTACTTTCGCCATTGGTCGAGTGAGACGTCGAACCGGACGTAGACGCCGCGCAGGAGCTTGGTCTGATCGCGCCGCTCGATCACGGCGGTGACGGCCACCCATTCCGGCTCGAGCTTCAGGGTCAGACCGGGCGGCCGGACGAGCGGAACATCGTACAGCTCGATCGGCTGACCGGGGTTGTCCTCGTTGGCGGCAAGGTGCTCGCGAATCTGGTTGCGGTGGGCCTCCAGAGCCTCGATGTTGGCCACGATCTCCACGACGTCGAGCTTGTTCTTCTGGGATTCCGGGAGCGTGATCTTAACGGTCGGCGGACGGACCGTCGTCTGAACGATCTTGAAGGTATCCGCCTGCGCCGTTACCGGGAACTCCTTGGTGATGAGGCGATCCACCTGAATGGTGATATCGGGGGGATCGACGGCCGCCACGCTGAGGCCCCGCCGGCGGACTTCTTCGAGGGCATCCAGCTTGGCTGCGAGCTGTTCGATCGTGTAGGGACCGCTCGGGGTATCAGCCTCGATCACGTAGGACAGGAGGAATCGATCGCTTTGAACCTCCTCCTCCAATTCGGCGATGGCACGAGTGGGACCGGTAAAGGTGACGACAACGCGAGCCCGTTCGGAATTGGGATCCGCCAGTCGCCACTGCGCGCTGCCCGGAGGTCGAAGGCGAAGCCAGACGGTGTGGGCGGCCGACTCCGTGCTGGCTTGATCGGCGTAGAACCAGATCAACAACGACAAGCTGACGACAATGACAATCGTCCTGAGCGATTGGGCCATCGAAGCTCCGGTCGGTCTAGGCGGTCTCCGTGACGGTTGTCTTGGGTGCTTCCTGCTCGCCGCCCGGGGGGGCCGCCAGGGCGGCATGAAGTCGTTCGCCGAGGCTCTCCGGGGTCAGGTTTCGTTCGAGCCGGCCTCGCCGAGCCAAGGAGATCGTGCCGGTTTCCTCACTGACCACGATGATGAGGGCGTCGGTCTCAAGCGATAGGCCCATGGCGGCGCGGTGTCGGCTGCCGAACTCCGTCGGCAGGTCCTCTCCCTCGGCAAGGGGAAACTGACAGCTGGCCGCCGCGATGCGGCCGTTGCGAATCACCACGCCCATATCGTGCAGCGGGCTACCCGGCCAGAAGATCGTGTTGAGCAGCTCGGCGGAGACCTGGGCGTCGAGGGCCGTGCCCGAGTCCACCAAGGTGCCCAGACCGGTATCCCGCTCGATCGCGATGATCGCGCCCACCTTCCGGGCGGAGAGGTAGCTCGTGGCCTTGATGATCTCCTCGAGGACGTGCTCGACGTCGCCGGTCCACCGTCGCAGCCAGCCGGTCTCGCCGATCCGCATGATGGCGCGGCGCAGCTCGGGTTGGAAGATCACCAGCACCCCGATGATCAAGGCGTAGACGTACTTGGAATACAAGAACTCGATCCGCTGCCAGCCGAATCGGTTGGCCATCACGTCGACGATGAGGAAACTCGCGATCACCAGGACGGCGATACCCTTCAACAACCCCGCGCCGCGCGTTCCGCGAAGGAAGCGAAGGACCAGGTAGACGCCCGCCCCGATCAGGAGAAGCTCAATCAGGACCGTCTGGTAGCTGTAGACTTCGGTGGCGCCGAAGCGCCGGAAGTACGTGCTGAAGGACTCGAGCATGTCGTCTCTCGCGCGGTGGACAGCAACGGATCATCTCGTAGTATAATTCGGCCGGCGCGGAGTTCCAACTACCGACACGCTCCCGGGCAGATCCGCTCGATGGGGTCGCCGCACAGGAGGACCGCTCATGAAGGCCGCCGTCTTCACCGAACCCGGACGCATCCTGATCGAAGAGAAGCCTACCCGCGACCCCGGACCGGGCGAGGTCCTGCTTCGCGTGACGGGTTGCGGCGTCTGCGGGACCGACGTTCATATCTATCACGGCGACCTGCGGGAAGGGATCACGCCGCCCGTCGTGCTGGGCCATGAGGTGTCCGGGATGGTCGAGGCGGTGGGCGCAGGCGTGGGCAACGTCGCGGTCGGCGACAATGTCTCCGTCGATCCGCTGATCGGCTGTGGGGTCTGCGAGGGGTGCCATGCCGGCAGCGTGAACCTCTGTGAGAACCCAACCACCGTTGGATATGCCGTGGACGGCGGATTTGCGGAGTTCACCTGTGTGCCGGCCACGCATCTCTATCGCATGTCGTCAGCCGTGCCCCCGAAGGGGTCCATCCTGGTCGAGACCCTCGCGTGCGTCCTCCACGGATACGATCGGCTGGGCTTCCGCGCCGGCTGCTCGGCGATGATCCTGGGGGCAGGCACGGTGGGATTATTGTGGAATCAGCTGCTCGGACGGAGCCCGCGGACCGTCCTCGTGCAGTCGGAACCGGTGGCGTTTCGTCGTGGGCTCGCTCAGGACCTCGACGCCGACGTCGTGATCGATCCGTCGACCGAGGACGTGGTCGCCCGCGTGCGGGAGCTGGCGCCCGACGGCATCGACTACATCGTCGACGCGAGCGGGAATCCGGAAGCGGTCGAGCAGGCGATTCCCCTCATCAAGGCGCAAGGAACCTTCATGATTTTCGGCGTCTGCCCGAGCGACGCGAAGATCACGGTAAGCCCGCACGATCTCTACCAGGCGGAGGCGAAGGTGATTGCCTCGAAGATGCCTCCCCTCACGTTGGGCCGGGCGGCGGCGCTGATCGAGGCCGGAATGATCGACTACGAGCGAATCGTGACGACGACGCTCACGTTGGAATCGCTGCCCAACGCCATCGAGATGTTCGACGAAGAGCGCGACAAGCACGTCAAGATGATGATCGATCCGCGGACTGCGTGACGATGTCGCCGGCGTCGGCGATGCTTAGCCGGCGGGCTTGGCGAGGATCTCCCGGATGAAGAGCTTGCCGATGTGCTCGGGCGTCGCGGCCGCGCAGACGATGGCGGAATCGGCGCCCTTGCCGGTCCCGCCGACGCTGATGACGACGTCGCCCGACGCGATCATTCCCGTCTCCGTTGCCATGACGACGACTTCGGTGGCGACCTTGATGCCCTGGCCGAATTTCCGGAGCGTGTCGGCCGACTCGCCCTTGATGTCGCGGTAGAACGTCATGGGCGGCGTGTCCGGGATGAAGGTGACGCCGAGCTCCTTGGCGCGTTGAAGGGTCTCGGGATTGGGACGGGCATACTTGTCCCACTGAGAGGACTGGAAATGGACGCCGAAGATTTGGAGATCCGGCACGTCGATCGCCTCGGCGGCGCGGAGGGCCGTCGAGCCGGTGGAGCTGGCGACCACAAGCTTGCTAATGTCCCCCTGCTTGAGTCGCTTATTGACCACCGAGAGGACATTATCCGTGTTGGAAGCCCCGGCCTTGTCGAAGTACGCTATCTCTGCAGTGCGCATAGCCAAACCCCAGGGGGAGATTGAAGCCCTCTTTAGAGTGTGAAGCCTGGACGGTGGTCCGACGTGGCGGACCAGCCGTTCACTAGGGGACCGGAACGAGGCCGGTGACCTCCGGGACGTCGGCCTTGAGCTTGCGCTCGACCAGCATCGATAAGGTCTGTTGCGCGGAGGGGCAACCCGCGCAAGCGCCCTGAAGGCGTACGCTGACTACGCCGTCATCAGTCACGTCGACCAACTCGATGTCGCCGCCATCCCGCTGGAGGGCAGGACGAATCTGTTGGATGACATCCGATACGCGTTCCTTGACGCCGGATGCAGTGTTGTCGGCCATGGTCTTGTCTCCTCAGGTCACGGGAAAAACCCATTATAGCGCGTGTGGGAGCTCCCGGCAACCGAGCCGTTTCTCCGGACGCACGCCTTGGGGCACGCACCGGAAGGGCTTAGACGAATGTCCCTTTTGAACACATCAAGCCCGGTCCCATGTCATGGATGCCTGCACACCGGGTTTTGTTCCGCCCCTCTGCGCCTGGCCGGCCGGGTGCATCTCGATTTCGGTTGCACGAGCATCCCCGTGCACATGCTGCGTATCCCTTGCCCGAGCCGCAGCATTCATGCTGCGCGGAGATGGACCGCGCGAGATGAATCTCGCGGCTCGGGCAGTCCGCGCCCTACACGGCATCCCTGCAACGATCCCTTTGACGCATCTTGGCCGTCCGCGGCGGCTTCGGCTCGCTTGACACCATTACGGGGCCTTCGTACCCTCGCGCAAGGCAGCCGCATGAAGTGCACTCTCGTTGCCAGGGAGATCGACAAGATGCCGTCACCCGAGGATCGCAAGTACAGCGACTCACACGAATGGTATCAGGCGGACGGGGACATCGTGACGATCGGGATCACGCAGTTCGCCGCCGATGAGCTGACGGACGTGACGTTCGTCGACTTGCCGCGCGTCGGTACGCCCGTCGAAGCGGGTCAGCCCTTCGGCGAGATCGAGTCCGTGAAGGCCACCAGCGAGCTGAACAGCGCGGTCAGCGGAGAGGTCGTCGAGAGCAACGAAAGGCTGGCCGACGAGCCGGAACTCG
>CAZKCX010000507.1:0-5646 GCA_964550865.1 uncultured Planctomycetales bacterium | reverse complement strand
TGATGCAGTCCCCGAATGTCGACTACGAGGCCTTTCAGTATCCAGCCTTCGCCATTGAGGGTGACGACCTGCTGATCGCGCTACGAACGGCCTATGACATGGGCGGTCGGAAGCCCCCGCGTGGCCACGACTCGAACTTGATCACCTTCTTCCGAATTCGGCAATTCCGGAGTGCTCCACGGCGCTAGCCCCTCATGCCCGCGCCGCCGCCCAAGCCGGAATCAGATCTTCTTCTATCAGTCAGTTCCTCATCAATTTGATCTTGGTGGATGTCGTTTGAAAGGGTCCAAGTCCGTTGAATTCGTGTCCCCCGCCTCTGCCTCGGCCGCACTCGGGACAAGTGAAGAGGTGGGCCACCCAAGCTCTGCGAACCGTCCAAGCATTCGTGCATGTAGCTTAGTGCTCGGATGCTGACGCCGCTGGGGTACGCGCGGCGTGAGATGACGCCGACCGCGGAGTGTCGGCATCTTCGCGGGACCGGGGCACTAACGTTTGGGTGAAAGGCGTGCAGTGACCCTGCACAGGGTTATAGGGCTCCTGGCGCCGACTCGTGGCGTTTGGGCGCGGACCGTAGGAGGGGAAGCCCCCTGGTTCATAGAGGGGATTTGCCCGTCAAGGCCCTTTTTCTAGCCTGCAATGCGTGTTACCGCCTTGAGGCCGGCAGGCGTTTCTCGTCATCTCGAACCGCGGGTTCCAATGCTCACCGGAGCTCTCAATAGGCACGGCAGCCATGCCGATAGAGAGCATGCTCGGGGACCGCCCAGGTGTGCCTGCATGGTCGTCGCGCTCGGAAGCGCCGCAGGGAGTTCTCAAAGGGTCCGAAGGGAGCATTCCTTCCAGGGCGTGCCCTTCGCGTCCTCGTGGAAGCGGGTTACAGAACGTGGCGGAGCGTAGCCGGGCGGGTGACAGGAGGCGACGCACCCCCGCAGACGCCGTGTGAGCATCCCATATGACTCAAGACAACGGGCACACGGAAGGCAAACGCAGCCCCCGGCGATGGCTTCGCCTCGCGCCCCTCCTCGTCATCTTGGTGGGGGGCGGTCTCTTTGCCCTGGGGTACGGCATCCACTCCGGCATCCAAGCCTTGAAGGAGGAGAACCGACGCGTCGACCAGATCGCCAGGACCGAGAGGCTGAAAGAGGCCATCGAGCGGGAGATCATCGATCGCGTGCGGGGGGCCACTCGGAACCTCGGCCAACGACAAGACCTCGTTGACGTGGCCACCGGGAGGACCCCTCCCGACAATCCATCCATCCTGGCGCAGTTGGAGGCCATTCGTTGCGCGTTCGATGCCTCGCTGGTCTACGTTTTGGACCGCGAGGGCACCGCTCGGGCATGCACGCCCTACGAGGACGGCAAGACGCTGACCTCCAAGAACTACGCATTCCGTCCGTATTTCACCAAGGCCTTACGGGGAGAGGACTGCGTCTATCCCGCTTTGGGTGTGACCACGAGGCAGCGTGGCCTCTACTTCAGCGCTCCGGTTCGCGGCTCCGAAGACGAGCAGGTGGTCGGCGTGGTGGTGATCAAGATCGGTTTCGAACGTGTGGATGCGATCCTCGTGGCTCTGGACCGGCCCGCCGCGCTGGTGTCGGAAGAGGGCATCGTGTTGTCGGCGAACCGACCCGGATGGTTGTATCGATGCGTGATGCCGATTACCGAGGAGTGGCGCGAGGCGATTCTGACCAGTCGTCAGTTTGCCGACGAGCCGCTACTACCCCTGGATGAGATGTTCGACCGTGAGGTCGTCACGCTCGAGGAGATCCCGTATTCGACGGCCATACGGCCCATGAGCGTGCCCGGTTGGAAGGTGCTCACGCTGGAGCGGAAGGATCGTGCGTATCCGCTGACGGCGTCCCAGAAGCGGCTTCACCTGTACGGCGCGGCCTTGATGCTCCTCCTGCTGGGGATCATCGCCTCGCTGATCGCGAACGTCCGGCGGAGACGGCGCGCCGAGACCGAGCTGCGCCATGCCAATGATTCTCTCGAGGCCCGAGTCGAGGAGCGGACGGCCAAGCTCGCGCAGGCCAACGAGGATCTCAAGCAGCAGATCACCCACCGGGAACAGGCCGAAGCCGCGCTCCGGGACAGCGAACGAAGGTACCGTCTCCTCGTCGAGAATATGGACCTGGGCGTCACGCTGATGGATGCGGACCACAAGATCGTGATGGCGAACACCGCCATGGGACGCCTGTACAACAAGTCTCCGGAGGATTTGGAGGGCCGGTTCTGCTACCGGGAGTATCAGAAGAAGGATGCCGTTTGCGCTCGCTGCCCGGGCCGCGCGTGCATGGCTACGGGGGAGACCGCCGAGGAAGAGCAGATCGGCGTTCGCGACGACGGCACGGAGTTCGCCGTCTTGCTGCGCGCGTTTCCGATTCAAGACGCTGACGGCAATATCAGCGGTTTCGTGGAGGTGGTCCAAGACATCACCGCACGGAAGCAGGCGGAGGCGAACCTGCGGCAAGCCAAGGAGCAGGCCGAGGCCGCCAACCGCGCGAAGAGCGAATTCCTGGCGAACATGAGCCACGAGATCCGCACGCCGATGACGGCCATCTTGGGCTTTGCGGACACCTTTCACGAAGAGGTGATGTGCTGTTCGACGTGCGCGCAGCATGAGGATTGCAGCCGGCGCTCGAGCGGGCGCGAGGCGGTTCAGACGATCCAGCGCAACGGCAGACACCTGCTCAGCATCTTGAACGACATCCTCGACCTCTCGAAGATCGAGGCGGGCAAACTCGAGACGGAGCCGGCTTCTTGCTCTCCCCTGCATACCGTGAAGGAGATCGAGTCGCTCATGCGCGTGCGCTCGGATGAAAAGGGCCTCCGGCTGGACGTGACGTACGACGGGCCGATACCGGCGACCATTCAGACCGATGCATTGCGGCTCCGCCAGATCTTGATCAACCTCATCGGCAACGCGATCAAGTTCACGGAGAAGGGCGGCGTGACGGTCACCACGCGGCTGCGCAAGCACGCACAGGCCGAGGCAGTGGGCAGCGCAGAGCCGACCATGGAGTTCGAAATCGCCGACACCGGCATCGGGATCGCCCCCGAGCAGCAGAGCGGCCTGTTTCATGTCTTTCAGCAGGCGGACAACTCGATGAGCCGGCGGTTCGGCGGGACGGGGCTGGGGCTGGCCATCAGCAAGCGGTTGGCCGAGATCCTCGGCGGCGACATTACGGTCGAGAGCGAGCCGGGGTTGGGCAGCAAGTTCACGCTGACGGTGTCGACCGGTTCCCTTGACGGCGTGCGGATGACGGATCCGACAGGGCAGACGCCGGAGAAGACCGAGGACGCGCCGCAGGCCGAGAGCGGCAAGCCGTCGGAATCGCGCTTGGACTGTCGCATCCTGCTGGCCGAGGACGGACCCGACAACCAACGACTCCTGTCCTTTCTGCTGACCAAGGCCGGCGCGGAGGTGGAGTTGGCCGAGAACGGACAGGAAGCATTTGCCAAGGCCACGGCGGCCGTGACAGCCGGGGAGCCGTTCGACGTAATCCTGATGGATATGCAGATGCCCGTGCTGGACGGATACGAGGCCACGCAACGATTGCGCGAAGACGGCTATACCGGTCCGATCATTGCCGTGACGGCGCACGCCATGTCGGGAGATCGGGAAAGGTGCATCTCCGCCGGGTGTGACGACTACACCACCAAGCCGGTGGACCGGCAAGCCCTCATTCGGATGGTTCGTCAAGCAACGGAGCGGGCCTCCGCCGCGCAGCCGTCCTCCGAGTCCTGACGCAAACCGCAATCACCGAAGCTCGATCACCGTGACCGATATTGCCGGGAACGTATGCTGGAAGGCCTCTCCGTGGACGTCGACCTTTGTCGGCTTCGGGGCGATGTGGTGAGGCTCCTTCACGGTGTTTCGCTGCTTCACGCCCTCGGCCGTGACGACCCACGCTCTGGCGGACGTCGGTCGGTGCAGCCCCAGGTCGATATGGGTCTTGATCGCCTTGGAGGACGTGTTGACGACCTTCAGCACGATCGTCTCGCCGTTCTCGCTTCGGGTGGCCATTACGTCGAGATCGCCGATCACCTCGTGCCACACGCGCATGGGCTGGTAGTGGTCGCGATAGAGCTTCATCACCACGTAGTTGGGCGCGGGATACCACCGCACGTGATTGTGGTTGATGAACGCGTTGTCCCAGGCCGGGGCGTCGACGCGTCGCAGGAAGAGGGCGGGTGTGGCCATCGTGACGATGTCGAGCCGTTCGTAGACGTTGAGGATGCCGCCCGCGAACAGGCCCGTCCGCCAGTCGGTGCTCTGAGCGTTCCACTCCGTGATGGCGAGCTTGATGTCCGGGTTGGCGGACTGGGCGATCATCGGGACGTAGCGCCGCCAGATGGCCTCGTACTTGCTCGGGCCGGCGGCGTAGTCATCCGGGTTGTGGTAGAAGTGATAGCTGATGAGGTCGAAGTCCTTGGCGGCTCGCTCGAGCAGGCGGGGGTCCTCCTTCTCCCAGAACGTGCAGGCGTAGAGCGTCGTGCCGGGCCAGCGCTTGCGGATCTCCGCCACGAACGGTTTGAAGCGATCGATGTAGCCGTCGACCTTCATGCCCCAGGTCTCGTTGTCCAGCTCCCAGTGCGTGATGTTGTAGGGCTCGGGGTGGCCGTTCTTGGCGCGGAGCTTGCCCATGGGGGTGTCGGTCGAGCCGTTGCAATACTCCATCCATTCGAGAGCCTCTTTCAGGTACGTCCGCCAGACCTCGGGGGAGTCCCACGAGCCGAGGTTGAGCACGACCAGCGGCTCGGCCCCGACGGTTCGGCAGAGCTTGACGAACTCGTCGATGCCGAAGCAGGCGCTGTCCCAGTAGCCCCACGGACGATTGAAGAACGGCTCGCGCTTGTGCTGCGGGCCGATGCTCCGCTTCCACCGATAGATGCTGGCGAAGCATCCGCCCGGCCAGCGAATGATCGGCGGGCGGAGGTCCTTCACGGCCTTGAGCAGATCGGCTCGGAATCCGCCGCAGGCCTTGGCCTCGCTGCTCATCATCGAGATGAAGTCGACCTGCCACGGACGCGAGCTCCTGGCGAGGATCACGAGCTTGGCGTCTTCGTCGGTGCGGGTCGGCTTGAGCTGGAGGTCGCGGATCGGCCAGGCCTCGGTCACGCCGACGTACTTCCCGTCGAACGTCGCCTCGGCGAGGACCGCGTCGTCGTCGCTCGCTCGGAGCTGGACCTTGTGCTTGGTGGCGTCATGCGGCTGAAGGCGGAGTCGCAGGTGGTACGTCAGGCCCTTCTGCACGTAGAAGCGATCCTGCGCAATGCCCGCCCAGCCATCGCTTGTGGGTGAGATCTGCAGGCATCGACCCGTGTTCACTCCGTCGTTCTTGACGATGTCCAACTTCGGTGGCGCTCCCGCTTCGGCATGCGCTTGCCAGTGCTTGGGCGCAGCGGCATCGTCGGACAGCTTGGGTAGTCCCCGAAAGAGCAGTTTGCCGGAGAGGTCCTTGACGACCACGTCCTTGAAGTCGGCCTGCGTCGCCCATGTGCCGAGCCCGATGCAGCCGCGACGGTGCGGCACGCCCTTGACGTCGAGCAGCTTCTGGCCCTCGAGCCAGCCCGTGATGCGGTCCTGCTCGCAGCGGATGCGAATGTCGTACCAGCGGACGTAGTCGATCTTCCCGTCCTTCGCCG
>CAZKCX010000506.1:0-5663 GCA_964550865.1 uncultured Planctomycetales bacterium | reverse complement strand
CAGCAGCTTGGGGCTCTCAGGCAGCATAAAGTAGCTCTCGGTTGGCGTTGACGGCCTTGATGAAGTAGGGGGTTCTTCATCGCCTGCCGTTCGACAAGATCCACCGAACATCCGAACAGTTGCTCCAGCTCAGCCAGGAAGTCGAAGTACTGATGAAACGGACCCATCGGTGCATCCGGAAGGAATTCGACGAGGAAGTCCAGGTCTGAACGCTCCGGATCGAAGTCTCCTGCCGCCGCCGAGCCAAAAAGATGGAGGCGGGCTACGTGGTACTTGCGGCAGAGCTCCTCCAATTCCGAGCGGTGCTGTTCGACCAATGGGATCATCTCGAATCCATCTCCGGCAGCGCCAACGAGGGCCTTCACGATGGGACGCTCCTATTCTGCCGCACTTCCCCAGAACGGGCAAGGATGCGACTCCCGCCGTGCGAACTGCTTATAGGCTACTCTCTCATCTCCATGTCGGTTCACAGATCTCCCCCGACTCCCCCGGAGCCAACGCACATGGTAGGATGACCTTCGGGCGCAAGGTGCCGCAATCCGGAAGCCAAAGGTCGCATTGGGTGAGTGAATCCTCGACGCAACCGAGGGGGGCTGACGTCCGCAGCGACGCGCGGTCCGCGCGCGGCCTTGCGCTGTGCTTGCTCGCCGTCTTTGCGCTGGCGCTTCTCGTGCGCGTCGGATGGGTCGGTTACCGCTGGCGAACGGCCGGGGACGGACCGGCGCTGGTCTTTGCCGACGAGCACGACTACTGGACGGGCGCGCGGAGCCTGGCGGCCGGGGAGGGCCTGGTCGACGCGGACGGCCGACGCGCGACGCGCATGCCACTCTATCCGTGGCTCCTCTCCCACTTCGCGGATCCACAGGACGGTGCCTGGTGGGCCCGCATCGCCCAGGCGATTTTCGCGGCGTTGGTCGCCCCGTTCATCGCGCTACTCGCCTGGCGCCTGGCGGGCTTGCGCGCGGCGTTCCTTGCCGGCGCGCTGGTGGCGCTGGACCCCTATCTCGTCTACTTCACCGGCCTGCTGCTGACGGAGGTGACCTTCACGTCGCTGCTCGTGCTCCTTCTCGTGGTGTCCTGGCCGCTCGCGCTGCCCGACGGACGCAGACGGGTTTGGCGATGGCCGATGGCCGCGGCTCTCTTCCTGGGCATGGCGTACCTTCGGCCGTCCATCCTTGGCCTCTGGCCGCTCTGGGCGTTGGTGGTGGCGATCGTCGGCCGACGCGCCTCCGGCGGCTTCCCGGGGCTCGTCACCTCGCTGCTCATCCTGGTGGCCGGCCTCGCGCCGTGGGCCTGGCGGAACTACCGCGTCTTGGGCGAGCCGATCCCGCTGACGACGCGGCTTGGGATCAGCCTCTATGACGGACTGGGACCCGAGGCCGACGGCAGCAGCAACCTCGGCTACACGCGGCTGATGGAGGCGCATCGGCTCGAGGAGACCGAATGGAACCGTTGGTTCCGCGAGCAGGCCCTCGAGGCGCTGCGGGAGGATCCATGGCGAGCGGCCCGGCTGGCCGTGGTCAAGGCCCGGCGGACGTGGGATCCCTGGCCGCACGCAGAGGAGGCGCAATCCCCCGCAATTCGTCTGGTGAGCGTCGCGTGGACGCTCCCGATCTATGTCTTCGCCCTGGTGGGGCTCATCTACTGGCGACGGCATGCGGGCACATGGCTCTTGCTGCTCCTGCCCGCGATCTACCTCACGCTCGTGCACATGCTGTTCGTGGGCAGCATCCGGTATCGGCTGCCCGCCATGCCGTTCGTCTCGCTCCTGGCGGCCGTGGGAGTTTGCCGCGCGCTCGCGCTGGTTTGGCCGGGATGGAGACCGGCGATGCCGCCCACTCCGCCCGAAGCGGGGGATCACCAGTCGGTCTTGGGCAAGGGATCGTATTGGGGTGCGTCCCATCATCGAGGTCGACCCATCCCGCTGTGGCGTCGGCGGCTTGCCATGGCGCTGCTGCTCCTGTTGGCGATGGGCTACGGGGCCTACCAGTACTTCACGAGCGACGAGCGCGTTCGTCGTCAGGCGGAGAGCTTCCTGACGCGCTTCACCGGCGGCGACGTCCGGATCGGGCATGCGCGGTTCGGGCTCTTCAGCGGTATCGTCTTGCACGACGTGTCGATCGCGATGCCACCGGGCTTCCGTTTCGATCCGACCGCGGAGACACGCGCGGATCGAGAGGCCTTCTCGGCCGTTCGGCTCCAGCTTCAGCACGAGCCCTTCAGTCTCTTGACGGGCAAGCTCGAGGTCACCGAGATCCTCGCCGAGACGCCCACGCTCGTCGTCGTCAAGAACCTGGAGTTCCCGGGCTACGATTACAACTGGCAGGCCCTCTTTCCTCCCCAGCCCGAGAAGCCGGAAGAGGGAAGACCGCAGATGCCCCTCATCCGCATCCGCAACGCCTACGTTCGCATCGTCGAGATCGCTGGCAACCGTCGCCGGGACGAGCCGGAAATCCGCCTGAGCGCGCTCGCCCTGCCGGATCCTCATCGGGAAGAGCTGTACACGATTCCCTGGCGCAAGAGCGGCGAGCAACCCGAGCGCGGTCGGCTCTACTACAACCTTCGGACGGGGACCTACAGCGGAAAGCTGCCGATGCTGCAGGTGACGACCGTCAAGGCGGCCATGCCCAAGCGCTACACCGACTGGCTCGAGACGCTGGAGATCGCCGGGCAGATTCGACCGGAGCAGATCCGATACGACCCGCGCCGCGCCAGCCGCGCGGTCATCCGGCTCGAGGACATGAAGCTCTCGGTCCCCGTCGCCAGCGAGGAGCGACCCACCACGCAAGCGGCCAAGCGGTTCTTGCAGCTCAGCGAGGTGGAAGGCGAACTGGTGCTCACCCCGTTGGAGAGCAACGCTCGGTTCACGGGAAAGCTGAACGGGGCCGACTGTACGGTGGACGCGACCGTACGCAACTACGCCGGCCCG
The DNA here is from genome assembly GCA_964550865.1 of uncultured Planctomycetales bacterium. Taxonomy (GTDB): domain Bacteria; phylum Planctomycetota; class Phycisphaerae; order UBA1845; family JAFGLZ01; genus JAFGLZ01. Next base: position 2,734 of record CAZKCX010000506.1, on the reverse strand, counting down.
CTGGAGGAGGCGGGCTTCGACATCAAGCTCAAGGTCTCGCGCGTCGAGCTGCCCGATCCGAACGACCCCGCCGGCGCGCGGTTCATCCGGCAGATCCCCAAGGTGCGCTCCTTCTTCCACGATTTCGACCCGGCGGGTCTCGTGGACGTGGACTTCCGGCTCCTCAAGTCCCCCGGCCGCGACATGGGCGTGATCCTGCGGGGCACGCTCACGGCGCTGGATTGCGCCGGCTCGTACCGCAAGTTCCCGTATCGAGTGCAGCGCATGACCGGCCGCGTGCGGTTCGCCGAGGACGGTGTCTGGTTGGAGAACCTCGCCGGCGATCACGGCAGCGGGTTCGTGGTGATCAACGGACACGTCGACGGAACCAACTGGTACACCGGCTTCGACCTGCATATCGTCGGCCAGGCCGTCCCGCTGGACCCCGAGCTCTTCCGCGCCGTGCCCGAGCGCTTCCGCGCGATGTGGCGGCAGTTTCGACCCGTGGGTCTGGCCAACGTCGACGTCGACCTCCGTCGAGAGCGCGGCACCGAGGAGACCGGGCCGGGGACGTGGTCGACGAAGATCCGTGCGCGCCTGATCGAGACGATTGCCCGATTCGATCGGTTTCCCTATCCGCTCGGCCACGTCGGCGGCTCGCTCGTGATTGAGAATGATCAAATCGTCGTCGACGGCCTCACGGGCTCGCACGGCTCCACCTCCGTCCGGATCGACGGCCGCGCCCGCTACGACGCGCAGCGACAAGGGCGGGCCGAGCTGCGGGTGGAGGCAAGCGATCTTGCCCTCGATAAGGACCTCGAGCGGGCGCTGCCCGAGGCCTCCCGCGACGCGCTCGCGCAGTTCGGGCCCGAGGGCAAGGCCGACCTGCTTGGCCGTGTCTATCTCCGACCGAAGAACGGCCGCGTCGCCTACGACGTGCTGGCCGACCTGCGCGACGCCTCCCTCCGGTACGAATCGCTGCCGTACGCCGTGGAGGGGATTCGCGGCAAGCTGCGCATCACGCCGAAGGCGATCGAGGTCTCGGAGCTGGACGGAACGCATGGGGACACGACGATCAGCGCGCGGGGCACGATCGAACGCGCGGAGACCGGCACGACAAACCTCGTCATCGATTGCGATCCCCTCCACCTTGATGAGGAGCTGTATCAAGCCCTGCCGAAGAGCATCCGGCGGCGATGGCATACGTTCGATCCCTCGGGCGACGTCCGGCTCCGGGCGCACATCCGACGGGTGGGCCGGGGCGAATCGGCCGTCTCATCGCATCATCTGACCATCGACGCGCTCGGGGCGAACGTCCGCTACGAGGACTTCCCATTGCCGCTGGAGGACGTGCGCGGACGCATCCACCTGAGCGACGCAGAGGTGAAGCTGCTGGACGTCACCGCGCGACACGGCGAGGGACGCATCGCCTTGTCCGGCGAGGTGCCTCTCGTCGGCGAGGAGCGGGTCGCGAAGCTGCGGCTTGAGGCGAAGGACCTCGCGTTTGACGAGGCCCTTCGAAAGGCCCTGCCCAAGCGGGTCTCCGAGACGTGGGACAAGATCCGACCGCAGGGCCGTTTCGACCTGATGCTCGATGAGCTCACGTGCCGAGTGGCGCCGAATCAGCCCAGCGAATGGGCGTTCGACGGAACGCTCTCCGTGCATGACGCCGCCCTCCGCATCGGTTTCGATGCGGAGCAGCTCGAGGGGAGTCTGGTTGGACGGGGGTCGGCCCGCGGCGGCGGCGCCGACATCACCGTGGACGCCGAGATCCGACTCGACCGCGGCGCGGTCAATCGGCGCGTGCTCACCAACGTCACGGGGCGAATGCGCCGGGGACCGGACAGCGACGTCCTCTGGCTCGACGATCTCCGGGGCGACATCTACGACGGGCAGGCGGCGGGGATGAGCCGGATCACGTTCGGACCCTCACAGACGCGGTACGATCTCTACATGATCGTGGAGGGGATGTCGCTCGGCCCGTTCCTCGACTCCACCCGCGAGAAGGGAACCCCACCCACCAAGGCCAAGGGCACGGTGGACGGGCGGTTGTATCTCAGCGGTGTGAGCGGAAAGGGACCCACGCGCCGCGGCACGGGCCAGGTGCACATCCGCCAGGCACAAATGGTCAAGCTGCCGCTGGTGCTCTCGATGCTCAGCGCGGTGAACCTGACGATCCCCGACGACAACGCCTTCCACGACGCGCAGGCCAGCTTCTACCTGCAGGGAGACCGGCTCGTCTTCGAGAAGATCGAGCTGCAGGGCCGGGCCTTCTCCATGCTCGGCGGCGGGTCGATGAACATCGATTCCCAGGAGATGGACCTGACGTTCCTCACCGGGAGTCCGCATCCGCTGCCGCGCATCCCGATTCTGATCGACCTGGCCCGCGGAGCGAGTCGCGAGATCATGGAGATCGCCGTGACGGGCCCGCTGGAGGATCCCAAGATCGAGGGCCACTCCCTGTACAGCCTGCGGACCACGCTCGATCTGCTCTTCCCCAAGTCGCCCTAAGCTGCCTACGAAGGATACTTGGACACCTAGCCCAAGTTTGACACCTCGGGTTGCAGGTCTTTGGTCCACGTCACGCCGGCCTCGGCCAGACCCAGCTCCAAGATCCGAGCCCGCGGATAGGCCAACACGCAGATCAACACGTGACCCTCCACCCGATGCGATGCGAAGTGACGCACCGGCGGGCCGATATCGTGGAGGGAATCTTGGTATACTGTGACTACACCCCCGGGGCCGTGTCTCGGGG
>CAZKCX010000505.1:0-5666 GCA_964550865.1 uncultured Planctomycetales bacterium | reverse complement strand
ATGAAGGGCACGATCGCATCCATGCGGCCGTGGCGAATCTGCAGCCAGGGCTGCCACGGGCTTCGGCGCGCAAGGAGCCACGGCAGGCTGGTCCAAAGCCAGACGCTCGTCTGGGTCCCCTCGACCCGCAGCTGCCACTCGCGGGGGCCGAAGAGCTTCTCGGCCATGGAGCGCAGCGCCGGGCACGCGCGGAGGTCGATCGGGGGCTTGGTCGCATACGCACCGGCGATCCATTCCGGGTGGTGCATCGCCAAGAGCAGCGCGCCGCCCCCGCCCATCGAGCCGCCGCACGCCCAGACCCGATGGGGATCGCAGCCGAACTCCTCAACGACGAAACGGATCGTGTAGACGAGGCGACGCTGGGTATACGGCACGACGACGGAATCTCGTTTCGGCGGCTCGGGTGCGCGATCGTGATAGCCGAACCACCCGGTATGGCCGATGCCCTCGGTGTTGTCGTCCGGCAAGAGCACGACGTGATCGGTCCAGCTCCGCTCGTGGCGGTTGAAGTCGCCGCTGCGGGCATGGAGCAAGACGACCAGCGGGGCCTGGGTCTTCGGCCCCAGCGACGACTTGAAGAGCGGCGTTCGGACCTTGAACTCGTACCATTCCTGCCGGACGTTGGGCCCCTTGAACCGAGCGGTGGCCTTGTGGCGAAAGTGGTGGTACGCGAACCCCCAGTCCACGTACCGCCGAACCAGCTCGGGTTCGGGCGAGACTTGCGAGGTCGTTGGTTCACCGGACGCGAAGCCGGGCATCGACGCCGCGAGCGCCGTCATCAGGAGCCAAGGTCGCGTTAGGGGTCTGAACTCCGTCATGGTCTTGTTTCGCGATCCGCCCTTATGCTACTTTGTCGTGATAATGCATCACGAGGCATCTCGTCAACGACATCACCGCGCGGGCCTTGCGCTGCCGGCTGTCCTGCTCGCCCTGGCCGGGTTGCCGGGCTGTATGGATCCGCCCAGCGAGTACGGTCCGGTCCAGGCGGATGTCTTCGTCGAGGACGAGTATCACTTTGAGGAGCTATGGGATACGACCCTTCGGGTCCTGCGGCAGTGGAACCTCGAGCCCGATCGGCAAGATCCGCGGGCCGGGGTCATCACGACCAAGCCCATCACCTCCCAGCAATGGTTCGAATTCTGGCGCTACGATGCCATCGGACCCTATCAGTGGGCCGAGGCCAGCCTACACACGATTCAACGGGTGGCCGTCGTCAAGATCGACCGGACCGAGGAGCGCGGGCGATACCGCGTAACCGTGAAGGTCGAGGCCTTCCGCCACAGCTCGCCCGAGCGCCAGGTCACCACGCCGTCGGGTGCGCTCATCATGTACAGCGAGAAGCTCCCCACCGAGGACGGCGAGCTCCTCGAGCCGTGGGAAGCGGTGCATTGGGTGCGACTCGGACGCGACCCGCGGATGGAAGGCGTCCTGCTGCGACGCATCTTGAACCACTACTCCGGCGAGTGGGCGTACGTCGAGCAGCCGGAAGAGGTCTTCGAAGAAGAGATGCCGTTGGAGCAAGAGACGCCCACCGGCGATGAGATCCCGCGAACCTCTCCGAGGCCCGCCGAAAGCCCCAGGCAACCGAAGGGCGCGGTCCCACCCGTGGCCCCCGCCGAAACGCGCGCACGGCCCAACGCCGCCGAACCGGTCGGGCCCATTCCCCCCACGCAAAGGTAATCGGCGGCGAGCATCCTGCCGGGTTGGCCTCGCGACGCATCGACGCGTTCCCTCGTGCAATCGTACGTGCCGTCCGTCATGCGTGCGTTTGCTTGATTCCCCCCTCGACCGCGCGATAATGCACATCGGATTCTCGCAGCCAAGGAGCATGCCATGACACCCCGCGAGCGCGTGATGACATCCGTGAACCACAGCGAACCCGATCGCCTGGCCGTCGATCTCGGCGCGATGCGATCCACCGGCATGCAGGCCATCGCGTACAATCGGTTCAAGGCGCACCTCGGTCTGACCGGCGGACACACGCACGTCTACGACCTCGTCCAGCAGCTCGCCGAGCCGGAAGAGGAGGTCCTCGACCTGTTGGGCGTCGATGCGATCGATGCGGGATGGCGGTTCCCCGCCGAGTGGCGGGATTGGTCGCTGCCGGACGGTTCGCCCGCGCGCGTACCGAGCTACTTCCAACCACGGAAGGAAGACGGTGCATGGCGGGTCTATGACAACGGCAGGTGCGTGGCCGAGATGCCTCCCGGTTGCGTCTACCTGACGCAGAAATACTGGCCGATGGAGGATTCGCTCCGCATCCCCGAAGGCGGTCTGGACGCTCTCATGTCGCAGGTGATGTGGGCGGGGATTCCCACGCCGATGTTCGCGGACGGCCTGGGCGACGCGAATCTCGAACGCATCGGCCGGCACTGCCGGCACCTCTATGAGACGACCGATCGTGCGTTGATGCTGGGATTCGGGGGCAACCTCTTCGAGTGGCTGACCTTCTTGCGGCGCATCGACAACGCGCTGATGGACCTGGTCATTGATCGCCCTGGGGTGGAGGCCCTGCTCGATCGGCTCGTCGAGATGCACCTGGCGAACCTCGACAAGGTGTTTGCGGCCGTCGGGGACACCGTGCAGCTGATCCAGATGGGGGACGACCTGGGCACCGAGCACGGGCCGTTCTTCGATCCGAAGCTCTACCGCGAGGTCTTCAAGCCCCGCCACAAGGTTCTGTTCGACCACATCCACAAGAACAGCAACATCAAGGTCTTTCTCCATTCGTGCGGCTCGCTCTATGCGATCTTGCCGGATCTGATCGAGGCGGGCGTGGACGTTCTCAACCCCGCACAGATCTCCGCGGCGAACATGGAGCCCGAACGGCTCAAGCGGGAGTTCGGCGACGCCGTGGCCTTCTGGGGCGGCGGCTGTGACACCCAGACGATTCTCCCGCGCGGGACACCGGAACAGGTCTACGATCATGTCAAGGCGACCGTCGACGTCTGGGCGCCGGGCGGCGGCTACGTCTTCTGCCAGGTGCACAACGTGCTGGCGGACGTTCCACCGGCCAACGTCGAGGCGATGTACAAGGCCGTCCGCAGACTGTGAGAAACCCCCCGAGGGGAACCCCGCGTGCCGATAATCCGGCCGGTCGCAGCGCAAGGATGCGGACTGACCTCGACCGGCTCCTCCCCTGCGCCAGTACGATTTGCATCTTGTCCCGAGCAAATGCAACAGTATGCATGTCGGCATCCGTTCGTTCCGATGATCTCTGTGTGCAGAGCACCAACGCGACGATATAGGACGTCGAGACATGAGCGATGCAATCGACACTCCGGCACAGTCTCTAACGAGCGTTGAGCAGCTCGAAGATGAGGTCCACAGACTTCGGTACCAGATCCGCTTGCTGGCGGCGTCGTCACGGAACTGCAGCCCGCTCACCACGCTTGTGGTGGAGAAGAACTGGGGTGAGACCGATCTCCAGGACGCCTACGCCATCTTCGAGAAGTACGCCGAGCAAGCCGCCAACGGCACGGCCGACTGGAACCAGTTCGAATACGAATTCTGCGAGCGCTTCCAGATCAGCCAGCAAGCCGTCAAGTCGATCATCCTGGCTTTTCATCGCAACGGCGAATGGGTGGGCCTGTGCCGCAAATACGCCCTTGCCAAACGGAGCGTCGAATTCCGTGAGATCTTCGCGGCCATGGCCGCCGAGGCGAAGTAGTCCCGCCGCGAAAGCCCTTTCGTTTCGCCCCTGCCCGCTTACGCCGCGATGCGCCGCCTCTCGAGATCCGATACCGGTTGGACCCGTGCCGCCGCTTTGGCTACGATACGATAGTGGGAGACGCCGGGTGAGCCCATAGGATCGCCCGCAAGGGTCGCCTCAGCGCAGACGACCTGTCGGCCGATTTCCAGGGACCGTCATGCCGAATCCTGTTCGTAGGACGCGGTGGAAACTCGTGTGGATCGTGACGCTTGTGGTCTTCTCCGGCGGCATGCCACGGGACGCGTTCGCCCAAACGATCCACGAGACCGAAGACCACGTCGAATGGATCCGCAACACCTTTGCGCCCGCCGACGACGACGGCGTGTCCGTCCTCGACTCGCCCTCGAAGGATCCGCCCGTTGTCACCAAGGTGATCGGGAGCGACCAGCGTGAGGGCGTCGGGAACACGACGAGCTTCCCCTGGCGGACGATCGGCCAGACCGTCGCGGCGTTCGAGCACGGCGACGACAGCAAGACGACCATCCGGGGAACCGGGGTTCTCATCGGCAACAGGACCGTGTTGACGTGCGCACACGTCGTCGTGGACAACCAACGGTGGCCGGACAGCATGACCTTCGCCCCGGCCAAGAACGGATCCCAAGAGCCCTACGGCGTGTTCCGCGTGGACAAGAAGGCCGTCCGAGGCGAATACTGGTACGACGACAACACGGAGTACGATCTGGCCCTGCTCACGCTGGACTCCCCGGTCGGAGAGCAGACGGGCTACATGGTGATCGATGTCAAGCCGGTGAGCTTCTTCGAGAACATGACGGTCAACATCGCAGGCTATCCCGGCGATCTGGGCAGCGCCGAGCTGTACTTCGCCGCGGGGTCCGTAACGGCGACCAGCGGCAACTTCATCTACCATCAGGTCGACACGGCCGGCGGCCAGAGCGGAGCCCCCGTGTGGGTCTACTACGAGGAGGAGGGCGGCCGGCAGCTGGTGGCAATCCACACGCGTGGCAGCACGCAGCGCAACCTCGCCATTCGCCTCACCCAGACGTTCTTCGATTGGATCAACACGTACCTGAAGGAAAACGACACCGTCCACTACAACACGGAATCCTCCAGCGATACCACCGACGACGCCGACAGGACCACCAACACCGCTCAACCCACGCCCTCCGCCGGCGCGTGTGGCGTTGCGGCCCCGCTCCTGGCGATGGCGATCGCCCTGGCCGTGCTCGGCCTGGTCAGACCGGTGCGGCGGCGAAGGACGCGCTCTTGAGGACGCGTCCGTCGAAGCCGCCCTGCATCATCGGCAGGTAGCGCTTCCCCTCCTCGGTGAAGACGTGGAACTCCGTCATCACAGCCTCACGATGCTCTGCGTCCTGGCTGACTCGTAGATCGCCTCACACAACTCGTTCAGCAAGCGCCCCTGCGTGCCGTCCATTTGGGTCGGACGCCCGGTGCGGATGGCGTCGATGAAGTCCGCGATCTGTTTCTTGTGCCACGTGATCGGGAAGGCCATCGGGTCGGAGGCGCCGGTGCCGCTGCCTTCGTCCTCCTCGGCGGCGGTCGGTTTCTGTTCTTGGGGAGCGTCCATGATTTCCCACATCGTGGTGTCGCCGGCCTCGAGCTCGACCGTCCCCTTGCTGCCGTGCACGGCGAGCTTTTCGGGCAGGCCCGGATACAGCGCCGTGGCCGCCTCCAGCACGCCGGTAGCCCCGTTCTTGTATCGCATCGTGACGACGCCAAGGTTCTCGATCTCGATGCCCGTGTGCACCGGGGCGGTCACCATGTTCGTGAAGACCCACTCCACAGGCCCACCGATCCACCGCATCAGATCGAGCGTATGGCCCGCCTGGCTGAAGATCACGCCACCGCCCTCGGTCTCGAAACGGCCGCGCCAGTCGTTGGCCTCGTAGTAGCTCTGCGGACGATACCATTTCACATACCCGCTGATGTGCAGCAGGTCTCCGAGGGTCCCGTCTCCGACGGCGTCCTTGAGGTG
>CAZKCX010000504.1:0-5667 GCA_964550865.1 uncultured Planctomycetales bacterium | reverse complement strand
GCGCCGGATCACTGGAGAGGTCCCGCGTCGCTGGATTCTGAGGGAGGCGTCAATGATGCGATCCGCTACGTGATGGGAATCCCCGGCATCGACTCGCTGGTTGTGGGGTTGAAGTCGTTCGCCGAGATGCGACTGGCGATCCAGGCGGTACGGGGCTATACGCCGTTCACACCCGAGGAAGCGGCGGCGCTCGCGCAACGGGGACGTGCGCTGGCGGCGAAGTGGGGACGGCATTTCGGCCCGCCATGATGTGATCCATCCGTGGGGAGCTTTGACCCGATTGTCGCCGCGGTTTAGCATGCAGTCCGGCCCGGGGGATCGTTGTGTCTTTGCAGTGGGTACGACGCGTCAATGAGAATCGATGAAAGCATTGCACCGAAGGATCTAGAGAAGGCGGCCGACCGGGTGATCGAATCGGCAGCAGCCAAGGCTCACGACCTCGATCGGACGTGGGATCCGACGTCCGGATCGCCCGTCTTCACCGTGGAGGGCACGTACACCACACGCGGGTGGACGGAATGGACGCAGGGGTTCCAGTTCGGCATCCCCTTGCTTGTCTTCGACGCGTCCGACGAGCAGGACCTCCTGGAGCTCGGTCGCCAACGCACGATGCAACGGATGGCCCCGCACGTGACACATCGCGGCGTTCACGACCACGGCTTCAATAACGTCTCGACCTACGGCGCGCTGCGACGCCTGATGAAGGCCGGCCGCATCCCGCACGACGAATGGGAGTTGGCGACGTACGAGATGGCCCTGAAGTGCTCGGCGGCCGTGCAGGCGATGCGGTGGTCGGAGACGGCGTACGGTCACGGCTATGTCTGCTCGTTCAACGGACCCCACTCCCTCTTCTCGGACACGATCCGTTCGATGCGCGTCTTGGCGATCGGCCACGAGTTGGGCCACGTGCTACAGGGCGAGCACGACCAGCGGATCTCGCTCTTGGACCGGCTCATCCAGCACGTGCGAACGACGGCGCGGTTCAACGTGTACTACGGCGAGGGACGCGACGCTTGGGACCGACCGGGGCGGGTCGTTCATGAGTCGATCTTCAACGTCGCCGACGGACACTACCGCTGCCCGTCGAGTCAGCAGGGCTACTCTCCCTTCTCGACGTGGACGCGCGGACATGCGTGGATCGTCTGCGGTGCGGCGGAACAACTGGAGTGGACGGCGGCTCGCCCGAGCGAGGACTTCGAGCCCTTCGGGGGCCGAGACGAGTACGTGGAGATCTTGCTTCGGATGGCTCGAGCGACGGCCGACTATTACATCGACGGCCTCACCTCGACGGATGGGGTGACGTACTGGGACGACGGTGCGCCGGGCTTGGCGGACCTCCCGGGGTGGCGGGAGCGGCCGGCCGATCCCTTCAACGCGCACGAACCGGTAGACGCGAGCGCGTCGGCCATCGCCGCGCAGGGGCTGCTGATCCTGGGAAGACATTTGCGGGAGCCGCGGTACATGCAGGCGGCGCTCACGGTGGCCAAGACGTTGTTCGAGGAGCCGTATCTCTCCACGGATCCGTCACACCAGGGACTCCTGCTGCACTCGGTCTATCATCGACCGAACGGCTGGGACCACGTGCCGGCCGGGCGGAACGTGCCGTGCGGCGAGTCGTCGATGTGGGGCGACTACCATCTCTTGGAGCTGGCCGTCCACGTGCACCGGATGATCCGGGATGAGGCTCCCTATTCCTTCTACGCATAGGAGACGGGCATGGAGATTGCCGACATCGCATCGATGCAGGGGCGACGATACCCGGCGAGACGCACGACCCGCAGCTATGTGGGGAAAGGACTGCCGATCGAGGCCGAAAGCTTCTGCATGGGCTACGTCGTGCTCGATCCGAAGGGCGGACAGGTACCCTGGCACGACCACGAGCAGGAAGAGGTCTACACGCTCGTCGAAGGGACGTGTGAATTCTGCCTGGGTGAGGAGCGTCAAATCCTTCATGGGCCCGTCGCGGTGCGGATTCCGCCGGGCAGCTTTCATCAGTTGACGAACGTCGGGGACACACCCGCGACGATGATCTATTGCTACGGTCCCCCCGGCGACGTGGCGCATTGGCGGCAGGAGCTCAGCGGAACGCTCCCCCGGGCGGGCGAGAAGGAGATCCCGCCACTGCCGGAGGGGGCATGGCCGCAGTGCACGGAGTCGCCCCCAGCCGGGTGATGCCGTGGCGAGTCAGTCGGAGGATGCCCACATGACCACGCATCGCGTCGGCATCATCATGAACGGCGTGACGGGACGGATGGGGACGAACCAGCATCTGATCCGTTCGATCTGCGCGATACGGGACCAGGGCGGCGTCCTCTCCTCCGGCGAGCGGATCATGCCGGATCCGATTCTCGTCGGGCGAAACGCCGATCGGCTCAAGGCGCTGTCGGCGCGTACCAAGGTAGAGAAGTGGTCTACGGACGTGGACACGGTGCTCCACGATGAGGACTACACGGTCTACTTCGATGCGCAGACGACTGCCCGTCGCTACATGGCGGTCCGCGCGGCCGTCGCCGCCGGTAAGCATGTCTACTGCGAGAAGCCGGTCGCGGAGAGCTCGGAGCAAGGGCTCGATCTCTACAGGCGGGCGAACGAGGCCGGCGTGAAGAACGGTGTCGTGCAGAACAAGCTCTGGCTGCCCGGGCTGCTGAAGCTTCGCCGGCTGATCGACTCGGGGTTCTTCGGCAGAATCCTCTCGGTCCGGGGGGAGTTCGGCTACTGGGTCTTTCGCGGCTTCAACGTGCCGGCGCAACGGCCTTCGTGGAACTACCGGAAGGAGTACGGCGGCGGCATCATCCTGGATATGTTCTGCCACTTCAGCTACGTGCTGGAGAATCTCTTCGGCGAGGTGGAGGCCGTCTCGTGCTCGGCGACGACGCACATCCCAGAGCGCGTCGACGAAGCAGGCCACAAATACAAAGCTACCGCCGAGGACGCCGCGTATGCAACCTTCGAGTTGGACGGAGGGATCATCGCCCACATCAACGCGTCGTGGTGCTCACGCGTCCGGCGGGATGATCTCTTCACGCTCCACGTCGACGGGACCGACGGGTCGGCCGTCGCGGGTCTGCAACGATGTTGGACGCAGCACGCCGCCGTTACGCCCAAGGTCGTGTGGAACCCCGATCTCGAGCATCCCGTCGACTACCACAGCGACTGGATCGAGGTGCCCGGCACGCAGGACTACGACAACGCCTTCAAGGCCCAGTGGGAGCGTTTCCTCAAGCACATCGTGCACGACAAGCCGTTTCCGTGGACGTTGATGCAGGGCGCCAAGAACGTCCTGCTCGCCGAAAAGGCGCAGGAGTCCTTGAACCAACGCGCGTGGGTCGAGGTGCCGGAGGTTGGCGTGTGAGCGCATGGTGACAACCCGGAGCGCAACCTTCGAATCACAAGCCCTGAGGCCGGAGGTCTGAAGCCTGCAGCCGGGTTCTACTTCGTCGCTTGCGTGGTCGGGGGTGCCTTCAGCGTGGGCGGTGGGCCCAGCTCCTTGAAGAACTTGAGGAACTCGCTGTCCGTGGTCAGGATGAGTCGCGTGTCCGTGCCGAGCGCGTCCTTGTACGCATCGAGCGTCCGGACGAACGTATAGAACTCGCCCGCCTCCGTGATGGCCTTGGCGTACATCGTGATGATGTCGGCGTCGGCCTCGCCGCGGAGCTCGTTGGCCCTTTGCGTTCCCTCGCCCTCGATCCGTTCCACCTCGGCCTTGGTCCGGTTGAGGATCTCCTGCTTCTCGCGCTGCCCCTCGTTCTCGTAGAGGGCGGCGATCGACTCCATGAAAGCAACGAGCCGATCGAAGGCGGCCTCGCGGACCTTGGGGACGAAGTCGATCTGACTGATGCCGACGTCGATCAGCTCGATGCCTCGTCCGCTGCTCTCGCCTTCCTTGGCCTTGTCGGCGGATTCGGAGGCGAGCCTGTGAATCGCGTCGGCCTTGATCTGCTGGAGGATCTGCTCACGGCCGTGCTCGATCTTCTGCTCGGCGTCACGGCGGCGGTCCTGGACCTGCACGGTTCGCGTGGTGGTCTGCATCGGAATCTGTTCCGGGCTGAACGAGTAGGTCAGCTCGCGGTCGGTGCTGCGAACGAGCTCGGCGAGTTCATACTGCGTAATGATGTCGCGCACGGCACCGCGGACGAACTGCGCGACGCGCTGCTCGGCGTTCGCGACGGTCCGTAGCCGGGTCACGAAGGACTTGGGCTCCTTCACGCGCCAGACCGCCCAGGGCATGACGTCGACCTTCTTGCCGTCCTTTGTGGGCAAGTCGGGCAGAACGTGTTGGGCCTCCCCTCCCCAGAACTGACGGGTCGCCGGCAGGCGCAGCACGTTTTGAATCCAGGGGATCTTCGGATACAGACCCGGCTCAATCCGTTCGGCAATGGGACGACCAAACTGCAGGACGACCGCCATTTCGCGCTGGTCGACGATGTAGAACATGCTCGGCAGGAAGAGGATGGCGAGCACGACGACGACCGTGACGATGAGGATGATGATGCGTTGCTTGCGCGTCATTACTTGCCTCCCTTCTTCTGGGGGCGGACGACGACGGGCTCCTCTTCAGGGTTGAGCTGCAGGAGCGGCAGCAGCCCGCGAAGGTCCGCATCGACGACGATCTTCGGACCGAGGCCGCCGAGCACCTCTTGCATCGTCTCGAGATAAAGGCGTTGCCGCGTGACCTCCGGGGCAACCTTGTACGCGTTGTACTTGGCCATGAGGGCGGAGACCTCGCCTTCGGCCTCGGCGCGGCGCCGAGCGGCGTAGCCCTCGGCCTCACGGATCAGGCCGTCGCGTTTGGCCTCGGCGGCGGGGATCATCTGGTTCCGCTCTCGGTTGGCCTCGTTGATGAGCTTGTCCCGGAGTTGGATCGCGGCGTTGACCTGGTCGAAGGCAGGCTTGACGCGGTCGGGCGGCGTGACGCGCTGCATCTGGAGACCCGTGATCTGGATGCCGCAATCATAGGCGTCCAGCATCGCCTGGGTGGCCCGGAGCGCCTCGAGCCCCACCTCCTCTCGCTTGCCGGTGAGGATCTCGTCGATGGAGTAGTCTCCGATCAGACGGTGCATCACGCTCTGGGCGACGGCATGGATGGTCTCGTCGATGTGCTCCTCTTGAATGCTGAAGAGGTACTTGTCGGGCTTCACGACCCGCCACTGTACGGTCCATTCGACCACAGCGGCGTTCAGATCTCCGGTGAGCATCAGGGGCTCTTCCCGCTGACGGCGCGGGCCGCGGTGCGTGAGCTTGGCCATCTGTCGGTCCGGCCCCCGGGTGAGCGGCAGACGAAGGCTATGCTCCTCGATGCTGACGGGGATGGCCTCATCGATCTCGGGGATTTTGAGGTGCAGCCCGGGGCCCCTTACGGCACTGAACTCGCCGAACCGCAGGACCACCGCCTGCTCGTGTGGCTGGACGGTGTAGAAGCCGTTCCAGATGACTCGAGTGATGATGTAGAGAAGGATGAGCAGCGGGGCGATCTGTGCGATCCTCTTCCACGGCAGGTCCTGCAGATCGAACTGCTCGGGGTTCTGCATCCGGGCGGACATGAAGCTTCTCCTTTCGGAGGCGAGGCGTTTCCGACTAGTACTGCATTTCAGAAGTATCGCGACTACCTGCCCTAGCCGCCGGATTCATCCGGCGCGGCCGCGCGGCATGAATGCCGCGGCTCGAGCA
>CAZKCX010000503.1:0-5678 GCA_964550865.1 uncultured Planctomycetales bacterium | reverse complement strand
TCGCCTACGTCGGAGCCCCAGAAGAACCACCCGCACCCCAACACGAAGACCAGGATGACTTCGATGGCGGTCCGGCCCGGACCCGGGTTGCGCGCGTCACCATCGGCGGAAGCGAGCTCAATACTCTCGTGCATGGGTTTGGGTATGCTCCTGAAGCATGATGCAGGGCTGCCGCGTTCGGATGGCGTGCCCCAACTGCTATGAGGAGCAGGCCAGGGGAGACCCACCCATCAACTGACGAGCGACAGAGCACTAGGCCGTCCGACGCTTCGCCTGGCGAGACTCCTGCTCGTCCTCCGTCCTTGGGCTGATCGATCGCGACAGCGAGGGTGCCGCCTGGCGGTTCCTCGCGAGGAAACGCTCGTTGATCTCCAGCGTTGATCGGAGGAACTCGGCATCGTAGCCTTGCTTACGGGCCGATTGGACGATCGCATTGACGTCTTTCGGCAGGCACTTTCCGTCAAAGCCCCGCGCCTCGGGATAGACGAAGGTGTGATCGCGACTGATCCGTGTGTCGGCCAACCAGATCTCACGCAACCTGTTGAAGTCCGCCCCGTGCGCCTTGGCGATGTCGTAGAACTCGTTGACGAATGTCACCTTGACCGCGTAGAAGGCGTTCTCCATGTACTTGGCAATCTCGGCCGTCACCGCGTCGCAGAAGTAGAAACGGACCATGGCGTTGTAGTAGCGCTTGTAGAAATCCGCGACGGCCGAGGTGTCCTCCGGGGCTCCTCCCAGGACGATGAACGGAAAGTCCGCTTCGTTCTTGAAGACGTGGGCCACGGTTTCGCCGGTATACTCCGGCTGAAAGACGATCCGCTTGTCATAGGCCTTGCCGAGTCGGTCGACCGTTCCAGGCTCGATCGTCGAGCGAATGACGATCAACGGCGTCTCCAGCCAGGAGACGACACCCTCAACGACGGACGTATCACACGCCCGATCGGCCTCACACATCGGCGTCGGCACGCAGACGAAGGCGATGTCGCAGTCGTTGATTGCCTCCTTCTCCTGGGGGTACCCCGGCTGGAGGTCGTACGGAACCGCATCCTCGCCGAACAAGCCACACATCGTCTTCCCGACAACGCCGCCCGCGCCGACGACTCCCACTTTCGGTTTCACCATCGTTCGACCTCCTTGTTCCGGGTGTGGAGACTCCGCTCCAAAGAGCACCACGCGCGCCAAGCTATCGACCATGGGAACGAAACGATTTGCCGGTGTAGGCCCTCATGGTCTCCCCTACCGCAACCCCAATTGGCCAAGGCCACCATGAGCATGCGCTGTAGTTCACTTCGTTTCGGTTAGGGCTTCGTGTGGGGAGCGCATTGATTCCACCAATTTCCGCTCACCCGGACGTGCGTCAGGCGATTCCAGGGACCGCCTCCCGAGCTTCAATTCTGAAGCGCAGATCGAAGGGAGGCGCCGCCCCCAGGCCACGGCCCGCCAAGTCTTGCGCAGGAATGATTCCCGGCATCTTTGTCCCGCCGCCCTTCTCCTGCTAGCATGCTTACGTTCGAGCCGGGATCCCGCCGGCCCGAGACAAGTCCACGAAGACCGAATCCATCCATAGGGGACGCAACGATGGGCGAAATCCCGCGGCGTGCGAACCGTGTCGTCATTACGGTGGTTTGTTCTGGTCTCGTAGCGCTCGGGGCGCCGAGCTCTGGGCGGTTTGCGCCGCAAGCGGCAAACGGCTCGCCCAAACGGAACTCAAGACGCCGCCGGTCTTCGACGGCCTTGCGGCGGCCAATGGGCGCCTGTATATGGCCTGCACCGACGGCAGTCTCGTGTGTATGAAGTAGTCGTCGGCCCAATCTCTCCCAGGGCGTTGCCCTGGCCGCTTCAGAAGGCCGTTGCGATGAAACCGTTGCACCTCTCGTTGATTGGTTGGGCGGCCATGGCAGCCGTCATGGTCGTCTTGTACTTCGTGCAGCGGCGAACGAGGGACGCCGGCGTCGTCGATGTGGGCTGGTCCGGAGGCGTCGGCGCGCTGGCCGTCTTCTACGCCCTCCTCGCAGACGGCGAGCCTTCCCGTAGGACACTCCTGGCTGTGCTGGCGGGACTGTGGTCGGCACGGCTCGCGGTCTATCTGCTCAAGGACCGCGTCCTCGCCGGGGACGAGGATGGACGCTACCAGATGCTGCGCGAACGCTGGGGAGCTCGTGCCCAGCGGAATCTCTTTCTCTTCTTTCAGGTGCAGGCCCTCTGGGCGGTATTGTTCTCCATTCCCTTCCTGCCGGTGGCCTACTCCCGACAGCCCACCTTCGCGTGGGGCGACGCGATTGCAGTCGTCCTCTGGTTCGTGGCCGTGGCCGGCGAGAGCATCGCCGACAGGCAGCTCGCGCGATTCCGGGCCGATCCGAGTCATCGCGGCAAGACGTGTCGCGTCGGGCTATGGCGATACAGCCGCCACCCGAACTACTTCTTCGAATGGCTTCACTGGTTTGCCTACGTGTTCTTGGCCTGGGGAGCGCCCTACGGCCGGCTGACGCTTGCCGGTCCGGTGGTCATGCTGCTGTTCCTCTACAAGGTCACGGGGATTCCGTACACGGAGAAGCGGGCCTTGCGATCCCGTGGAGAGGAGTACCGTCGCTACCAGGAGACGACCAGCGCGTTCGTTCCGTGGTTTCCGAAATCGACACCGGACAAGACCGAGATCAACCGATAGTCCCCCGCCACTCCGGAGCCCTCGAAGGCACAAGCCAGCTTGCGGGAGACAACTTCGTGATGACGGACTCCCGGCCGGGAAACGCCTAGGCTTGGCGCGATGCCTTCGCGCAGCCAATCCATGCCATGCCAGGTCGAGCATCGATAGCAGTTGGTCGCCGGGCTAGCCCTTGCGCAGTTCCACCGCGTCTGCCGTATGGGCCGTGGTGCCGGCGCCTTCGCCGTCTACCAACACTGACAGCTGCTGCACGATGCCCTTGACGGTCTGGGATTGGGCGCTGAGCTCCTCGGCGGCGCTGGCGGACTGCTCTGCTCCGGCGGCGTTCTGCTGCGTAACCTTGTCCATCTGCGAGACGGCCGTATTGACCTGATCCGCTCCTTGTGCCTGTTGCTGGCTGGCTTGCGCGATTCCGTCGACAAGGTCGGTCAGCTTGGTGATGTCTGCCGCGATGGCACCGAGCGCCTGGCCGACCTCGGCGGCAACGTCGGTGCCCTCTTTGGCCCGGAGTACGGACTCCTCGATAAGCTCGGTCGTCTCACCGGCCGCCTTGGCGGAACGCTGTGCCAGGCTTCGGACCTCCTCGGCCACCACGGCGAAGCCTTTGCCGTGCTCGCCCGCCCGAGCGGCCTCCACCGCGGCGTTCAAGGCCAAGAGGTTGGTTTGGAAGGCGATCTCCTCGATGACCTTGATGATCTTGCTGATCTCCTCGGACGACTTGTTAATGCCGGCCATTGCCTTGTTGAGCTTCTCCATGGTCTTGTCGCCGCCCTCGGCCGCATCACGCGCCTGTCCGCTGAGGGTGTTTGCCTTCCTGGCGCCATCGGCGTTCTGACGCGTCATCGCCGCCATCTGTTCGAGCGCGCTCGAGGTCTCCTCCAACGAGGATGCCTGTTCGCTCGCCCCTTCGGCCAATTGCTGTGAGGCGCACGAGACCTGAGACGCCGCGTCGTTGACCTGCCCCACGCTTTCATTGAGATCAACGATGATGCGCCGGATCGGCCGTGTGACGTTGCGAACGATGAAGATGCAGAGCAGCAATCCGCCCGTAATCGCCACGAGCCCAACCACCGTGATTCGCGTACTCGACCGCGCGGCGGAAGCCAACGTATCATCGACCTGTCCCCCAAACGCATCGCTTACCGCATCGGCGATCTCATCGATATTGCCCTCCAAATCGTGGATGGCCTCCTTATGAGGCTCCATCGCCTTGTTGGCGGCCTGTGGCGTAATCTGGGCCTCTTCCATTGCCCGGCCCGTGACTGTCCTCATCCCCTTGTAGTATTGCTCGTATAGCCCCGGGAGCTGCCGGGCCTTCTCCTTGACGTCGCTCGCGAGATGCGCGTCAGCCTGCACGCCCTGATTGAATTGCGCAATGGCTTCTCGGATCTCCTTGGACTTGGCCTCGATGCGCGGGAGATACTTGTCCACCTGCTTCGTCCGGTTCCCGATATTCAGGAAGATGTCCTTCTCGTAACGGCGGTGCTGCAGCATGAGCGTCTTGATATGGTGCGAGGTTCCATACAAGGCGTTCCTTGCGGCGATCCTCTCGACATCTTCTTCCATCCCGTGTACTCCGGTGTACCCCACCACGCCGATGGCCGCAGCCAAAAGCAAAAGCACGGCGAACCCCCCTCCAAGCTTCCTCGAAAGCTTGACGTTTCGGGACTTCATCCCCGACGTCTTCCCTCTTCGACTCTTGTCTTGCTCGTTCACGGTTGGATCCTTTCTGGGCCTACTTCGAGTTGTACGCAAGGGATCGCGAGAGGCTGCTGTGTTGCCGTACTGATCCCGGGGTCCGGAGGCGGTTCGTCCACTGCCGTCTACCTGCCGACCGTTCGTCGTGAAGGGCAGCGGGTCAGGGCCGTAGCGCCCCCGGTGGGTGCCCCTGCCCGGGAAGATCATCGTCGCGGTGACCCGGCCCGTTCACGAGGGTTTACCACTACAACCTGTTGATGAACCCCGTGTGTTGGCTTGCAGAGACAGAGGGACTGGCGCATGGCGGCCACGATCGGGCACCCTGGCGTTGTCCGATAACCTACTTGCGCTGGTGCTCGAGCGCTTCATGACGACGATTGAACCCCACCGCGCTGTGTGCGCGTTGCGTTGTTCCCAGCCAGGCTCTCTCGCAAGCTCTGGCGAGGGCTTTGCGTGCCGGAACTGGAACCGTGCGAAAGCATTCCTGAAGTACGCTGCGGGGTGAAAGGCCGAATGCACGGTGGACGTAGGCGCCGCAGCGGATAAGCTTGACGGAGACGCTTTCCGTCTCAGCATGCCCCTGCACGGAAACCACCAACCGAAGACACGGTGACCCTTCCCGCATTGGGGACCCACACCGGAGACGGCGAGCCGCCCAAAGCGCAGACAGCAAGAGTGAACCACGCTCGCTTTCCGGAGGTGACTTATGCGTCTCGAAATGCTCGTCCCCCTCACAATCCTTGGCAGCCTCTGCTTCGTGATGGTCCTGTCCGCCGGCGCGGCGGGAACGAAGTCAGACCGCCCTACCTTTACCATCCATCCCGTCGGCAGCGTCGAAATCCGCAACGACGAAGCCACGCTTGCGATCGACGGAAAGTACGCAGACGCCCTCCATGGCCTCAAGGACTTCTCCCACGTCTGGGTGTTCTATTGGTTCGATCGCAACGACACCCCCGAGAAACGAAGCACCCTCAGCGTCCGACCGCGCGGGAACCCGAAGAACCCTCTGACGGGTGTGTTCGCGACGCGTTCTCCGGCGCGACCCAACCTGATCGCCCTGACGCTCTGCGAGATCCTCTCCGTCAAGGGAAATCGCGTGCGAATCGACAAGATTGACGCCCTGGACGGCTCGCCGATCATCGACCTCAAGCCCTATATCCCGCGCATCGACTCCAGACCCGACGCGAGCGTTCCGGGCTGGGTGCTGCGATAGGAAGGCACCTTGTCCGGGAAGCAATCGCCGACTGCCCCCGGTCCGTCTACGCTGCCTGCAGGAAAGACTGAACAGTGCGTCAGAGAAGCCCTGTATCCGGGTGGC
>CAZKCX010000502.1:0-5684 GCA_964550865.1 uncultured Planctomycetales bacterium | reverse complement strand
GATGTGCTCTGGCGACTGCGAGGTTCATCGATCTGCTCGTCGGAGGGGTGGGTATGCGTCGCGGTCGACCCGATCCTGCGCATGTCGAGGTGGGCCAAACGCTCGACTTCTGGCGAGTGGAGGCGGTGGATCCCCCGCGAAGGCTTCGTCTGTCGGCAGAGATGAAGGTGCCCGGCCGGGCGTGGCTTCAGTTCGAGATCGACCCGAAGGATGACGGATGCGCGCTGCGGCAGACGGCGATCTTCGATCCGCATGGATTGGCGGGGCTCGTTTATTGGTATGGACTCTACCCCCTCCACGTGATGGTCTTCTCGGGCATGTTGCGCGGCATGGCGGCGGCGACCCGGCATAATTCGCTGGGGGAATCGCGAAGACCCGGCCCTTGGAAGCAGGTTGTCGGCCTGTTGGTCTCCCTCTTGGCCGTTGCAGCGGTTGCCGCCGCGGGCGGGTCCTCCACCGCGGATGCGATTCGAGCCGGGTGGTACGAGACGCTCGCGAAGCCCGCCTGGACGCCTCCCGATTGGGTCTTTGGTCCGGCGTGGACTGCGTTGTACATCCTCATGGCCGTCGGCGCGTGGCTGGTGTGGCGCGAGGGGTACCGTCCGCTACGGAGCGTCGCGCTGACAGTCTACGGTTTGCAGCTCGTCCTGAACGGGTTGTGGTCCTTCTTGTTCTTCGGCTTGCGCAACCCTGCGCTGGGCATGGTCGATGTCGCGTTGTTGGTCGGAATGGTATGGATCACCACTGCACTTTTCGCACAGATCCAACGAATTGCCGGCTGGCTCATGCTCCCGTATGCGTTGTGGGTGACGTTTGCGTTGACGCTGAACGCGGGGATCCTGTGGCTGAATCGTTGAGCGCCGATTCGACGGCCTTGATCAGGTCCGGATCGTCAGGCGGCGTTCGCGTGCCAAAGCGATTGAGTACGTGACCGTCACGGCCGATCAGGAACTTATTGAAGTTCCAGGTGATCCGCCCCGCGTGTTCGGGGTTCGTCTCCTTGCCTGTCAGGAATTGGTAGAGGGGGTGCTGCTTGCGGCCTTTGACGTGGATCTTGGCGAACATGGGGAACGTCACGCCATAGGTCGTCGAGCAGAACGACTTGATTTCCTCGTTCGTGCCGGGCTCCTGCCAGAGAAAGTCGTTCGCGGGAAAGCCGAGGACGGAGAAGCCCTGGTCCTTGTATTCCCGGTACAGCTTCTCGAGGCCTTCGTATTGCGGCGTATAGCCGCATTTGCTGGCCACGTTGACGATGAGTAGGACCTTGCCGGCAAACGCGTCGAGGGTGAGTTCCTCGCCGTCAATCGACTGCACCGGAATATCGTGGATTGATTTCGTCGAGGTCACGGTGATGCTCCTTTTCGTGACGGCGTCGGGCTGGGCCTTGCTGCATGCGGAGATGAGCAGGCCGACGACGGCCACCAGAACCGCCAAGCCGAGGATTCGTGCGTTCATCCGCTGAGCCTCTGCCATTTTCTAACAACGACTGGGTGGCCCACATGGGCCTTCTTCCTATTGGATGCTCCGGCGTGGTGCAACTCTCAGAAGATCATCCTGGCTTCGTACGATCCTGGCATACGATTTGCCGCTTGTCATACGGCGGGCGTAGGGGAACGGGACGAATGCTCCGGAGATTCGTGGCATCCCTTGGGGCGGAGGCTTCCTAACTGGTTTTTTCAAAGTATGTTATGGGTGCGATGGTCCGAATGGGTCCGGAGGCAGGAAGCACGATCGTCCGCAAGCCGAGACCACGTTCGTACTGAGACCCTACGGAAACGTATGAGCAGTGGACGGTAATGACAGAATTGTCGGATTCGGTACCGGGCTTGCAGCGAGGAGACCGACACGACGTCGAACTCCGCGCCCTTCGTTCCGTAGCTTCGGTGCTTGCGACGGGATTGGGTCAGCGAGAGATGCTGCTCGACATCCTGAACCTGCTCGATCGGCAGCTTGGGATGGTGCGCGGGGCGATCCTTTTGCTGGCGGCCGACGGGACGGAGCGAATTTTCGAGGCAGAACAGTGGCGGCCGACGGCCCAACGACGCGACGTGCGGCATTTCCGCGGTGAGGGCATCGCGGGCAGGGTTGTTCAGACCGGGGAGTCGGCGGTGATCCCGCGGGTGTCGGAGGAACCCCTTCTTCGCGAGCGCGTCCGTCGTCGGCAGGATGTATCGGATGAGGAGGTCAGCTTCCTCTGCGTGCCGATCACGTTGGGCGGTGAGGTGGTGGGGACGTTGTCCGTCGAGGTCCGGTATGACGAATCGGAACGGTTGGACCGTGATGAACGTGTGCTTCGCGTCGTGGCCGGCATGATCGCCGGCGACGTGAAGACCCGTCGAACGATCAACCTCTTGCACGAGACCCATCAGGCGGAAACCCTCCGGCTTCGCAGCGCGCTCGCGGAGCGTTTTCGACCGGAGAGCATCATAGGTAACTCGAAGGCCATGCGTGAGGTCTATACCTGGATCCACCGGGTCTCCGGAGGCGACACGACCGTGTTGATCCAGGGGGAACCGGGCACGGGTAAGGAACTCATCGCCTCGGCCGTCCACTACGCGAGCCACCGGTCGAAGCAGCCTTTGGTGAAGGTCAACTGCGGTTTGATGAGTGAAGCGGCACTGGAGAGCGAGCTGTTCGGCCACGAGAGTGGGGCTTTCGCCGGGGCGATGCGATCACGCGTCGGACGAATCGAGCAAGCGGAAGGGGGTTCGCTCTTCCTCGATGAGGTGGGCAGCCTGTCCCCTGTGGTCCAGGTGAAGCTCTTGCGCGTACTTCAGGACCGGCAATACGAACGCGTGGGCGGCAACGAGACGCGGCAGGCGAACGTGCGTGTCGTCGCCGCGACCCACTCCGATCTTGCCAAGGCCGTGCAGGCCGGACGGTTCCGCGAAGACCTCTACTACCGGATCAATGTTCTTCCGATCACGCTGCCGCCGCTTCGCGAGCGTAGGAGCGACCTCCTCCTGCTCGCGAATCATTTCACGGAGATCTACTCACGGAAGACGGGCAAGGAGATCCGACGGATCAGCACGCCGGCGATCAACATGATCATGACGTACCATTGGCCCGGCAACGTTCGCGAGCTCGAGAACTGTATCGAGCACGCGGTGCTACTGGCGAAGGACGGGGTGATCCACGGGCACAACCTACCGCCGACGCTGCAGACTCCGGACACGTCGGAGGCCGTCCCGCCGGATTCCCTCAAGGCTCGCACGAGGATGCTCGAGCGGGATATGATCACCGACGCGCTGAAGCGGACGCAGGGGAACATGAGTGCCGCCGCGCGCGAGCTCGGCATTACGCCGCGCATGATCCGCTACAAGATCAAGAAGTTGGATATCGACTACCAGGGCATCTTCAAGCGCAGGACCGAATGATCCGCCGGGCACAGAAGCGGGCCCCCGATGCCGTCGGTGCTGCCTCCGTCGAGGCGGTGCCCGAATGGCCAGCATGTGGCGCGGCAAGATCCCCGGTTCGTGTTGGTGATGGGTGTGGCGAGCCGGCGACGTCGGCCCGCCGGCTGTGCTTGACACCCCCGGAGTGAGGTCGTATCTTCAAGTTCGTCGGTTCCGAACCGGTTCGTCGTATTTGAACCGGTTCTTCGGCTATGATCGGACACGCCGACGTCGGCCGCGGGCGAGGAGCGCTCGGCCAGACGGGGTTCGGGGCGTGGCGCAGCCTGGATAGCGCGCTTGACTGGGGGTCAAGAGGTCGCTGGTTCAAATCCAGTCGCCCCGATTGAGTAACCCGCCGCAAGCAAAAGGTTTGCGGCGCGTCATCCCAACGTCATCACCGTCCAAAAGTGTGGCACTACACTTATGACTACACTTTTGGAGGTGGTGTCATGCCCAGAAGTCGACCAGTATCAAGCCCCCTGTCGTTCCACAAACCCACCGGTCAGTACTACGTGACCCGCGCCGGGAAACGGGTCTACCTCGGGGCCGATCCGGACGAGGCCCTGGACAAGTACAAGGAACTCGAGTTCGGCGTGCCCCGATCGGAGAGCCCCGCTGTCTATCTGCCGATCTCGGCCAAGGAACTTTGCAGCCGGTTCATTCGTTCCCAGCAGGCGAACTGGCGAGATCCCGAGACGACACGGAAGTGCTACCGCAACTGGCTCGGCCGGTTTCTCCGCGATCACCCAGGCCTCAAGGTGTCGGACCTCACGGTCGAGATGTTCGCGACGTGGAAGCTCTCGCTCCGGCGACGCAAGTTCAAGCCGCGGTCGATCAATCACTACCTGAACGCCGTCCGGGCGGTGTATGCGTTTGCGGAAGATGCCGAGCTGATCGAACACGCCCCGCGCCTGAGGCGGGTCAAGAACGAGAAAGGGGGCAGGTACATCGACAAGCCCAAGGCCCTGTACACTCAGAAGGAACTCAAAACGCTGATGGCCAAGGCGGGGGGCCAGATGAAGCTCATGATCCTGCTGGGGCTCAACTGCGGCTTCGGTCCGAAGGACATCCAGGACCTGACCTGGGATGACTTCGACGGGGATCGCGTCACGCTCCCCCGAAGCAAGACCGGCATCTGCCAGACGTTCCTGATGTGGCCTGAGACGCAAGCGGCCCTCCAGAAGCTCCGATGGGAGCGGAGTCAGCTTATCGAACGGCTGGCCGGGCGGGGCCGGGAACGCGATGATGGCGGCCATGTCTTCATGACCAAGTACTGGCGGCCGTGGAACAAGGATGCGGTGGCCGAGCAGTTTCGGAAGCTCTGCAAGAAGGCGAAAGTACCTTGCCATGGTTTTTACCGACTCCGGCACTGTGCCTCCACGGCGATGTCGCTTGTGGCCACGCCGCACGTCCAGCGGCGGTTCATGCGGCACTCGCAGCTCCAACAGCAGGTCACGTACACGCACGTGCCGGACGCTGAGGTCGATGCCGCGATCACCAAGGCCAGGGCCGCGCTACTCGGGGATGCTACCGAAGCTTCGGGAAGTGATCCTCAACAGGAGGGAGCCGCCTGAAGCGACGATGGGGACGCCCCCGCTGCGGCTGATAGCGATGCATCAGGAAATCCTCCAGGTCCTGCCGTGTGATGCGGTACAGGGGACGCTTCTTGCCCGTGCCGAGGTTCACGGCGGGGAGGCGACCCTTTCGGATGAGGGCGCGGACCTGCTCGGCAGACACCTTGAGTTCCCTTGCGGCTTCCTCCGGCGTGAGGAGTTGATTCGCAGGCGCGGAATGCGAGGTGGAATCCCCCGCGTCGTCGGTCTCGGTGCCGGACATGGCGAAACTCGCGTTGTCAGGCTGGCTCGTCATCACATCTTCCCCAACCAGATCACCCCGGCATCGTCCCGGCGAATCCGGGCTTCGTCCTCGGGAGTGAGCCGGCTCCTCACACATCCCCGCACGATGGACAGAACCGATAGCCACATCGTGGGCAGCGGTCCGGATGCCTGCGCAGGTCTACGATCCCGACACAGCTCGGGCACAGGACAGAAACCGGCTTTCCGTCGTGATTTCCCAGCGGGGCTGTGCTCGTCCTTTGGGCTTCCTTCTTGTTGGTGTCTTTCTGTGTCATGCTGATCCTCCGGTTCGTTCACCGTGTTCTTCTTCAACCACACCACCATTTTTTCCGACTGCCCGGTATTCCTGACGACAACGTGATGACGCTTGCGTGATCCATCTCTGCGTGCGGAATCGCACCTTCGTTAACCTTCTGCTGGCTGGGTGATGACG
>CAZKCX010000501.1:0-5714 GCA_964550865.1 uncultured Planctomycetales bacterium | reverse complement strand
CGTTGCGGCCCTCGCCGATGACGACCGGGCGGACGCCCGCCTCCCGCAGCCAACGCCGGACCGACGAACGGTGCGCGTCCAGCTGCTGGGCGAGCGTGCCCAAGCTCACGGTCAATCGCGGGTCGCTCGGGTGGCTTGGGTTGTTCTTGTGCGTTCGTCGCTTCATGGTCCTACTGCTCGCTGAGGCAGCTCGATCGCCTTCTCTCTCAGCCGCATGTCGTGTAGCCGCATGCGGCGCACGTCAGGCTTCCGCAGTGGGCCAGAAGCTTCGTGGTCAGTCCCCACGCGCCACGGCCCCGTCGCCTGGGGCGCCCGGCGTCCATGCCCGGCGTCCTGGCGACGGTCTTTGCCGATTGGCAGCTGAAGAGCGGGAGTCTCTCTTCTGATGGAGGGGACAGATGTCGGAGCAGTACGCCGCCACCGCGGGCTCGTCACACCCGCAGCTCCTGTACCCTTTTGCATACGCCGATCCGACCTGTTCGGCGATCTCTTCGTCCGTGATGATCCGCTTGCCGTCGGTGGGTTTGTTCTTGCTCGCCCAGGCCCTCAGGGCCGTGACGGCCAGGTCCTGGGGGAGCCCCGCCTTCTTGAGGCTCACACCCAGGCGGAAGCAGGCAACCCGCTGGTTCTCCGTGACGCCTTCGGCCAACATCCGCCGCGCGCACGGGGGAAGGCCGAAGGTCTGTCCGTTCCGGTCGGTCGGGGAAGCGGGGTCGCCGGCTTCATCACCGCCGTGCTCGTCGAGCTCGTTGACGCCGATGATGTCGTCGAGGAGGTCTTCGCGGACGAGCTCAACGTTCTCGAGGAAGTCCCACTGGTCCGGGAACGGCCGAACCCGGTTCTTGAGGTCCAGGAAGACCGTGCGGCCTTCGGGAACGAGCCCGCCGAAGAGCGGCGCGTTGATGAAGTTGCCGTAGTTGACGGCGCCGTTGAGGGCATCGTGCTTTGGGAAGACCTCCGTGTTCGGATGGCCGATCTCGCTCAGGATGTGCCGCACGACCAGGCGGGCCTTGGCCGCCGACACACCGGCCTCCGGGAAGAAGACCCAGACGTGGTAGCCCTTGGACTTGCTCCGTTCGACATACGCGGGGATGCCGTATCCCCGGCAGGCCTCGACGAACCGCATCGGCCGGTCGAGGTCGTCGTCGTCGAAATCCGCAACGACGGCACGAGTCCGGTCGCCGTCGAGGAGGAACACCCCATACGGCCGTTTGCCCTTGAGGTGGGCGAGGAACACGCGATCGTCTACGGGCGATTTGACCTGCCGGGCCCGCCGGAACCCGGCGTCGTACGACCCGTAGACGTGCCTGAGCCCGGAGAAGCGCAGACCGAAGACGGCCAGCTTCTGTGCGGTGGTTCTCTTGGTCCGGCCGTCCATCGTAGGCTCCTCCGGCGGGCTTCGCCCCCGATACCCGGGCGAAGTCCGCCGACGCCGTGTCGCGCGTCCTGGTTCCTACTCAAATAGCGGTGCGATGGAGAGGGGTGTTTCAGCGGATGGGACGCGCAGTGGGGGATTTCAGGACCTGGCCCAGCAGCCGATCGGTCGCCATGTCGTCCTGGATGAGCAAGGGGATCAGGTCGACGAGCTGACCGGGCGCACAGGCCTGCAGCTCGGGAGGCAGACAGGGGGCCAATCGGCCCGTCAGCAGCCGGACGATCTCGACGCGAGTCGGCCAGTCACAACGGCCCAATCGACCGGCGAAGACCCATTCGACGTAGGCGCGGCGCTCGACGGACTTGATGATCTCGACCAGGCAGAGAAGGACCGCGTTCATGCCATCCAGGCGCTGGTGGACGGCGTCGGCCAGGGCGCCGTCGTAGCCGCGGGAACTCAGGCGGCGATACCCCTGTTCGAGCAGGGACATCGCCTCGGCCCTGGCCTCATCGGGCGAGAGCCTCCGCGGGAGCCGCCGACCGCGCTGATAGAGGCGTCGGACCAGATCCCCAGTGACCTCGTGGAACGCACGGGCCGAGGACGGAGGCGCCCAGCGGTAGCGGAACCTGCGGACGGCGGCCTCGATCGGTTCGTCGATCGCGCGCCGGATCCGATCCTCGTCCAGGCGTTCGAGGATCTCATTCAGGACCTGCTGCGCGGTCTGGGTAGTATCCGAACTCGTCATACGTGAACTCTTCGGGCGGTCGGCCACTGCCGGACGGCGAAGCGGCCGGGGCCGGTCGCGTCTCGAGGCTCGATGTCCGTCAATTGGAGGATGTGAGATGAGAGGGTGTGGTTGTTCGGATGGCGGCTTGGTCATCAGCTGTGATGGGATAGGGATGTTTGCCGGCTACGTCCGGACCGACCTTCGGATCGGTCGGTCGATGAGGCAGACGGTCAACGCCTTCATGGAGATGCAGAGGTCCACCCGCGTCCTCTGCAAGAACTGCCAGCATGTCACCAAGTCCGTATCGATCTGGACGCGGGAGCAGGTCGAGGACCTGTGGCACCTGGCTCAGAAGGTCGAGTGGCCCGAGTACCGCGAGGAGGTCGCCCGGCAGTACCTCGACCTCACGTTCGAGTGCCCGGAGTGCGGCGCGCGTGCGGGGCTTGAGGAATTCGGCACCGGAGAGTTCGGCAGCCTGGACATCGCGACCCGTTGAGGCCGGCGGGTAGAGCGATACAGGGCCCTGCAGACCGCGATCCCAGAAGGGGCACAAATCGCATCAAGGGAAGCGTGGGCAACGTCCGTCCCACTACACCTGCCCGAAGTGCCACGTCAGAAGGAGGCTTTACGAAAGCATGCTAAACGCCATCAGCCCCGCGGCAGGCCGGCCGCGCCATCCTAGCCGGACGCAGAAGGACACACCCTCGAACAAGCAATCGCCAACAGCGCACCCGCAACGGCTTGACAAGTCCCAAAGCGAAAAGGCATGTCATGGACTGGCAGAGCCGCATCAATCCAAGTACGCTAACAACCCATCGGAGGAGTCCCGACATGGCCAAGGCGATGATCTTCGTTGACGGTTCCTGGCTGTACCGAAACACCCCGCACCTCGGGGAGAAGTTCGGCCGGTCCGACTTCCACATCGACTACAGCAAGCTTCCCGGCGTGCTCGTCGAGGCCATCGGCGAGCGGCTCCGTGTGCCCCAGATCGACCTCGTCCGCATCTGCTGGTACGGCAGCTATCCCCACAACCACGCGCCGGACGACGAACCCATCGCCAATCGTGTGCTCGACTTCTTCGATCGCCTCCGCGAGGACTTTGCCTTCGACGTCACCGCCTTCAGCGTCGACTACGCGGGCCGCCATATTCGCGCCCACGACCGCGACGACTGGGACACCTTCTCCCCCCAAGAGAAGTGCGTCGACGTGGCCCTGGCCAGCGACCTGGTCTACTACGCCGCTCAGCCGGGTTGCATCGACATCGTCATCCCCGTCATCGGCGATCGCGACTACCTGCCGGCCCTGCGAAACGCCCGTACGCTCGGCAAGCGCGTCGCGGTGGTGAGCATCAAGGAGAGCTGCTCGTCGGTCTACCAGCGGGTCGAGGCCCATCCGCCCTGTGACGGAGAGCCCCTCTTCCTCGACGACATCCTCGACAAGATCGAGCTCCGCATGGAACCCCGCCGGCTCAAGTGCGAATCGCCACAGCACCAGGGCGACCCCTACGTCTGGACCACCTTCCAACCGAGGAAGGGCCAGTCGTTCTTCTGCGACGAATGCCGCCAGCGCCACGCACGCCAGCGGGCCGAGGCCCTCGAAAGCCTCGACCTCACCGCCGACCAGGCCGCCCTCCCGGAGGGACGCGTCGCCGGCAGCGTCATTAATGTGGTTAGCGATAAGGGCTTCGGCTTCCTGCGCAATCCCGGTGGCGGGGACTACTTCTTCCACGCGACGAACCTCGAAGGCGGCCTCCAGTTCGAGCAGGTCGTTCAAGGGCAGAACCTCTCCTTCGAGATCGAAAAGGAGCCGTCCGAGACGCAGGCCGGCAAGGCAATCCGTGTGCGACCCTTGCCCGACGAGGCTCCGAAGCCCTAATCGAGCCCGACCGGTACGGGCCGAGCCCATCCTCCGCTGCTGTGCATACCTCATCAAGCGATCGTTCGAGCTGCTCGATGTCGGCCCAATCGATATGGTCCCCGCGCGCCGCGCAAGCCTGGCAACCCTCATCCAGCGCCAGGTCCAAGCCCGGTACGAGCGTCTTGCAGATCCCGCATCGCTTCGGCAGCCGGTCAACAAGAACGCGGCCGGCGGAGCAATCGATCTGCGAGAAGCCTTCGGCCGGGGGTGTTGGCTCGGCAGACTCCAGTGCAACTTGTCCATCCATCGGGTCACCTCCGAACCCGATCCCTGGCGAGACCGGGCCCTTGAGTTCCCGGGCTCGTCCAAACAGGTTCGAATCTTTGCAGCTGGCGCCGGATAGAGCTTGGATCGGTGGGGCTCGTTGGGAAGATACCTAAGAACAATCGTCCCGTGCAATAGGGTGCATCGCACTGCGGTGCCATACCTGAGGGAATCCAGCCATGACGCTGGTCGGCCGGGGGACGGCCCCTCCGGGGTGGCCGACGAGGAGCGTCAGCGACGACAGCCGTCATGGTTGGCTGGATTCCCGGCGTCACGAATTGGATCAACGCCATGACCGTGCCTGTGCACAAGACGATTGGGCATGGTGCCGAACGGATATGCGAGCTTCTTTGGAAAGGCTGCTGCGCGCGCGATCGGGCCGGTAGAGACCGTTTCCCCGGGGCGGGTCTGGCGGAGATGTCGGATGGAAGGTCAGCGAGCCAGGCCGCTGGAGCGTCTCTGGAACGCGAAAAGGCAAAGGAGCGTCAGGCAGAGGAACGGGAACAGGGCCATCGAAGCCCCCCCACACTTGAAGACGGCCGTGACGTGTTTGTCGTGGTCCATGCGGACCTGCGTGACGAGGTTGGAGTCGAGCACGGCGTAGTTGGCGTCGCCGGCGAAGTTGGCGTCGTCGTAGATCTCCCACCGGCTGAACGACCTGCCCTCATTCGGGATCGCCGTCAGCGTTACAACAGTCCCCTCTTGCCATTGGCTTGAGTTGGGGTCATTCGGCTCTGGATTCATCTGAACCTCTCCCCAAAGACTGTTAGTCACATCATGAGTCAATGTATAGAAGTTTGCAGGAACATCAACCTCAACAGGTGTAAAATGTCCGAAATCTAAGCTCTCCGCCTCTGCATCCCCTCTCCCTGTTGTCATGACATTAGAATAAACCGTAAAAAGATTAGACTGACCTGGAACCATCGTAGGCTCAGAACCATGCACGAATTCAGTATAATCCGGCCAAATTGTAGCATCCCAAAACAAGTATGAGAAGGTATCATATACTCCTTGATTTGAACCAGCAGGAATCCTGAACTCTGTCATATTATATCCATCACCTGGCGGGGATGAATTGACTACAAAGTAGTCGATGATACCATTTGTTCCGCCATCAGTAACCTCCATCGTCGGCTCAGCATTCAACTCAGCCGCAAGCAATGCCAACCCACCAGCACCAACCTTTCCAACAAGGCCAACAATTCCATTCATTGCACAGCCCGCAAACAGCTTATAGACTGTACGCCGCATGGAAGAGCCAACAGACTGCTTCCTCTGGCAGTGGAAACCCGACCAATGGCAGAACATAGCACATCTCCTTCCAGAAGACACTGCATGAAAATGATCGACCCTCGAGAATGATCGACCCTCGGGAATGGTAACCGTTCAGCCCCCACCGGGCTGACTCAACGATACTAATCTACCCCCCCC
>CAZKCX010000500.1:0-5715 GCA_964550865.1 uncultured Planctomycetales bacterium | reverse complement strand
CCACAACGGGTGGCCCACCGCTTTAGCGGTGGGGGACACGAATTCGGCCGGCGATTCGCGTCCCATCGCGCGAGCGATGCTCCCCCTGGCTAATGCCCGTGGCCCCCCTCAGAGGAGTTCCTTCCGTCGTCCTGGTCAACCCTTCCCGAACGCGGTTGAGGGAAACGTCAGATCGGCGGCTTCGGCTCGCTGAACCTGGTTTTCGATGGTTCCTTGGGACGGATCTTCACCTTCACGGACTGACTGAACATGGTCTTCACGAAGTCGTCATCTACCTTACTCTTCGACACCGCATCCGTCGTCACGTCAACCGTCACTAGCGTCGGCGGGCCCGGCGCTTCCTCCGTGAAGACGCCCTTCTTCGTCGGCTTCTCGAGATAGCACAGAGTTCGCGCGTCCGTCCAAGTCGGCAAGAAGTCCGTTCGGAACTTCTTGACGATCCGCTTGGGCTCCGTGCCGTCGGAACGGCTGACGTACAAGGAATGCACGCTCTCTCCACAGAGCCACAGCAGACGGTCGCCCTTCCTCGGCGGGGGGATCGCCAGGAAGGCATCGGAAGTGGGCATCGGAATCGTGCTGATCTTCCGGGCCAGGGTGTCCAACCGGTAGCACAGGAGTCTCCGCATGCCCCCCCCTACCTCGTCGGACTCGTCCAGAATTCGTGGCCCGGCATCGATCCCGAACAGCAAGATGTTCCGCCCATCGGGCATCCAGTGGAAGCCCGCGTAATGTGGCCGATAGATGTGAACCAGGTCGTCGGGGCTCTCCATGCCCGGCTGCCAGAGGCCGACAACGACGCCACGCGGCGACTGGCTGACAAGGTTCCGCATGAACAGAAGCCCGAACGAATCCGAGTCGTCTTCGCCGGACGGGCCCTCTTCGGGCTTGGGCAGGATTCGGCGTGGCGCCGGATCCGGCTTGGCGTCGGCTTCCGCGTTTGGGTCGTCCGGCACCAAGGCGCGGAAGACATCCACGCCGCTTTCGAGGGCGACGAGCACCTCGGCCGCGGGATTCACAGGCGTACAGATCGCGAGTCGATCTTCCGTCGGCGACCAGGCGTGCTCGAATCCACCCGGCCAGCCGAAGCCGACGCCCCCTTTGAATCCCCGCCACGAACCATCTTCCACGCCGAGGACGCCGATGAGCCTCGGACTGCTTAGCAGGGCCCGCGCAGCCAGCGAATTCGGTTCGCCTTTCGCCCGCGGTATGAGCGAGACGGCCAGGTACTTGCCGGAGGGCGAGACCTTCACGGCACAGGGCAGGTGAGGAACGGGAAGCTCGATGACACGCACGCGCTCGCCGGCCCTGTCGGCGCGACACAGCTCCCACGATTCGAACTCGATCGTGCTGGTGCCGATCTTCTTTTCGTCTTGCGGCAGGTCCGCATTTCCGACGCGCACGAAGTAGAGGCTTTCGCCGTCCGGTGACGGCCAAGGCCCGGCGCCGAATTCAGCAAGCGTCTTCCGCACGTGTCCATCCTTGTCGAACAGACACACCGGCTGGAAAAAGGGACCGTGTAGCTCCGCAGTTCGCCAGAGGGCCTCGTCCGTGACCCAGAACCGCCCTAGCGTGCTGGGCGGCCCGATGGTGATCGTTCCGCATCCGATCGGCCAGAAGCAGGACGCAAGAATTCCACGGACGAGCGCATTTGTGGATGTGCGATGGCGATGCATGGAACGGCCTCCCACAGCGGTGCGTCCCCCAGAGAGAGATGCCATACTCCCTTGTGAAGCGTTCCCGAGCGTAGTATACCCCCGTGGGCCTCGGCCTCCAGCCCGACGGTTCACACCCGTCGAGCGGATGCCGCCACATGATCCGCGGAGCCCATCGATGCCCAAGCTGCAAGTGCTAGAACAGTTGGCAAGCCTTGGATGGCGCACCTCTTCAGAGGTGGGGGCCCACCTTGTCAAGTGGAACTCGAATTCGATGGAGGATTCGCGCCTCCATCGCGCGCGCGGTGGGCCCCCACGGCTGAAGCCATGGGCCACCCGGGGGGGATCTACCCTACACCCACCGTTCAATCCTCTTTCGAACGAGCGCAGACAAGCGTTGCGGCTCGGCAGGAGCCTCGCCCTCCCAACGCACGCGAATGTTCAACCGCATCGAGCTGTGGGTCACTGTGCTGTGTTCCTGAGATTGCGCGTGTGGGCGGTGTGCCTCGGTGTTTGGGCATCGGTTGTCGCGGCCGCGGAACACACCGACATCGCCGTGATCGACGCTTTTGAAGGCGTCAAGGCCTGGACGGTCAACCAGGACGGCGGACAGAAGATCACGTTCCGCGCGGACCACGAGACATCGCACAGCCCGCCGGCGTCGATGCGCGTGCGGTTCGAGGGCAACCGATGGGGCAACCTTCGACGCTCGATCACGATTCCGCCCGACGCGACGGCCGTCGTGCTGTGGGCGCGCGTCCATCAGACCGAACCCAAGGCGCAGATGCACGTCTGGCTCTTCGAGCCGGACGGCGACGGATGGGTGGCCAAGGCCGTGCACGACGGAACCCACCTCGCCGACTGGCCCAAGGAGTGGATCCGCGTCCGCGTGCCCATCGGCCGGTTTCGACACGACCCCCGCGGGGATCGCAAACGCAATCTGCTCAGCGTGAATCGAATCCTGCTATGCCTGAACAGCAGCCCGTCGGAGATCAGCGTGGACGACCTCGCCTGGGAGGTCCGAAGCGGTTCGGCCCTCGTTCCGCTGCGACGGTCGGACTCGTTCAAAGCTATCCAGGGCAAGCTCGGTCGCGTGGCCATCCTCGACGAGCCGATATTGTGCCCCGATGTGCTCAAGGACAGCGCCAAGCACGTCGAGCGGACGCTTCGGCAGGCCGGATTCGGCACGCGTCTGCTTCTGGCGGGAGATCTCGCCGATCCGAAGCGCCTGTCGCGAGAGCGGGCCGACCTGCTCGTCTTGCCTCAAGGACCGAAGTTTCCCCTCCAGGCCCGGGACACGGTGCTGAAGTTCCTCGAATCCGGCGGCTCACTCCTGACGGCCGGTGGCTACGCCTTCGACGATCCTGCGGTGCGGGCCGAAGGCGGATGGGTATCCGCGGGAACGAACGTCACGGCCGCGAATGTCCAATCCGGCCGCGTGCCCGAAACGCGGATCAACACCCGCTTCGGCAAGCCGGGCGACACGATGCGATTTCACAAGAAGCAGATCGGCCTGTTCGATCCGTCGGACGAGCTGCTGCATGTTGCGTATGCGGAGTTCGGCGGCGCGCGAATCCCCGGACCCCTGACCGGCTTCGTCGCCGGCATCGTCGATCCGACGGGCAGTCCGGTCTACGGCACGGCCCACCTGCAGTATCACGCCATCGGCCAGACGTTCGACCGGCTCGGACGCAAGCGCGGCGCGCCCGGCGGATTGGCGCACCACTTCGCCGGCCCGTATGCCGGCAGCAGTTGGGCCTTCTTCGGCGTGGACAACGTCGACCTCTTCGCGCAGGGACGTCTGCCGGACGAGGTCCTCACCACCACCGCCCGCCGATTGATCGATCAGGTCTACCTCCACGGGCTGGAATCGGACCTCGCGTGTTACCGCGATGGCGAGCCCGTGCGCATCCGCGTCCGCGTCGCGAATCGGGGGCGATCTCCGCGCTCGGCGCGCTTGAGAATCCTGATCGAAGGTCAATCGCTCCTCGACCAGGCGCTCGAGGTAAAGCCCGACGGCGGCACGTCGCGGGAGTTCCAGGTTGAATGGAAGCCGGATCGGTTCGCCCACGACTTCTACAGGCTCCGCGCCGAGCTTGACCTCGGCTATCACACGGACGTCGTCGAGAACGCCTTCTGCGTCTGGAAGGAGGGTGTTGTTCGCCGCGGCCCGAAGATCGATCTCGTCGGCAACTACCTCCGCGTCGACGGCACGCCGACACTACTGACCGGCACGAACCAGACCGGCCGCATGTGGCTCAGCGAGTACGAGAACCCGCTCGTCTGGGAGCGCGACTTCGCCGGCATGCGCGACCACGGCCTGAAGACCTGGCGGATCCTGCACTTTTCCCCCGTGATGCACCGCAACGATCCGCTGGCGTTGGCCCAGGAGATCCCCAAGAAGGTCTTCCGTCAAACCGACGCGATCGTCCAGCTCGCCCAGAAGCACGGCGTGGCGATCTTCCTAACGATGCACGACTGGATGCCCGTGGAACTAACCGACGCCCAGCTCGCCGCCCAGGCGAAATGGAACGCGACGTGGGCCAAGCGCTACCGGAATGTTCCCGGCATGCTCTACGACGTGCAGAACGAACCGGCCGTGCGGATCACCAACGCACCCCATATTGTGGCCGCGTGGAAGTCGTGGCTGACCGGCCGTTACGGCAGCATGGAGGCGGCCGCGAGCCGATGGGGCGTGGCGCCCGGGCATCCGTCGGCCCTCAAGCCGCAGGCCGAGGGCAAACGCTGGGACGACCTCAAGGCCGTCGACGTCGAGCGCTTCCGTGTGCACATGCTCAACCGCTGGGTGCGGGCCAACGTCGAGCCGATCCGAAGCGCGGATCCCGACGCCCTGACGGCCGTCGGATTCCTTCAGCGGCTTCGTCCGGCCGACAAGGTCCTCGGCGTGCGGCACATCGACATCTCGAACATGCACTCGTACCTGCCGCCGCGGGCGTTCCCCTCGGACTTCAAGATCATGGACCGTCGGGCGGTGGGCAAGACGCTCTCGATCGGTGAGTTCGGCCAGCGCGAGGCCCACGACGCGCGGACCGTTGGCCGGACGGGGGATCTCTCGGAAGCGTCCATCCGGCGGTACATGATCTACAATCACTACGTGTTCGGCCTGGGCGGATCGTGGACGGCGAGCTGGTGCTGGCGCGATATGCCCGACTGCGTCTTCCCCTGGGGCATGACGTGGATGGACCATCGGTCCAAGCCGGTGTTGCGTGCCTACCGAAACCTCACATTGATGAACCGTTTCGTTCGGCCGACGTATGTCGCGCCGCGGATATGGCTTGTCCTGCCGGATGCGCATCGACTCGGCGGGCAGTGGACGACGATCCAGGGCGGGATCGATCGGGCCATCGATGCCCTGCTCGGTTTGGGCGTCGAGTTCGGCGTGCTTCGCGAGCACGATGTCGTCGCCGGCGTACTGCATAAGCAGACGGACATCGGCAGCGAGTCCAACCCCACGGCACCGATTCTGCTCTGGCCGATGCCGTACTGCCCCGCCGATCCGACGTTCGACGCGATCCGCCGCGAGGTGGAGCGCGGCGCGATGTTGTACCTCTCGGGGGACATCGCGTTCGACCCCGCCCGCAAGCCGACGCGGCCGGAGCGACTTGCGGCCCTCGGGCTGAAGCTGGATGCGCACAACTCGCCAACGAAGACCGCGCCGCACGGCAAGGCGCAGACGTCCAGCGTCGGCACGGGTCGTGTCTTCTTCGTGCCGTATCCCGTGGAGTTGGCCTCGGCGGATCAGGTTCGAGCGCAATACGATGCGTTCCTCGACTGGGCCGAGGCGCCGCGGATTCCGCTGGGCCCACGGCATTCCGACCTGCACGCCATGGCCACGCGATCGGACGACGGCATGATCGTCTACCGCTTCGTGAATCACGGCGAGCCCAGACAGGCAGTCCTTCAGACCGGTTCGGGGACGGTAGCGCTTTCGTTCGACGCGCCTGGATGGGGGTTGCTCGGAATCGATCCGAAAGGATACGTCCGCCTGCTCCAGGCCTCCGGGTCGGTGACTCGAGATTCGCACCGCGTCATGCAAGCAGAT
>CAZKCX010000499.1:0-5721 GCA_964550865.1 uncultured Planctomycetales bacterium | reverse complement strand
TGGGACGACCGATCCCCTCCGCCTCGAGCGTCTTGACCAGCGATGCATCCGTATACCGCGGCGGCGGCGAGGTGAAGCACTGCATCGGCTCGATGGCCACGGGCGTGAGATCCTGGTCTTCGGCCAACTCCGGCAGGATCTGCTCGCCGCTGGACGACGGAATCCCCACCACCTTGAGGAACCCGTCGAAGAGGAGCCGGCGGCCGGTCGCCTTGAATCGGGCGGTGCCCGCGCCGGTCTCGGCCTCAATCATGACCGTCGTGCTGTCCCACTGCGCCGGCGGCATCTGGCAGGCCACGAACCGACGCCAGATGAGATCGTAGAGCTTCCACTGCTCCTTCGTCAGCCGGCCCTTAAAGGACTCGGGACGATAGGCAAGATCCGTGGGGCGGATGGCCTCGTGGGCCTCTTGGGCGCGACGGGCGCTGCCGTATTGATTCGGCTTGGCCGGGACGTACTCGTCACCGTACTCGCTACGAATGTGGCTGCGGACGGCTTGGACCGATTCCTTGGAAAGGCTGGTCGAGTCCGTACGCATGTAGGTGATCAGCCCGACCTGGCCCTCGCCCCCGCCGAGGTCGATGCCCTCATAGAGCTGCTGCGCGATTCGCATCGTCCGCGACGCGCCGTACCGCAGCCGATTCGCGGCCGACTGCTGAAGGGTGGCCGTCGTGAACGGGGCCGGCGGGCGGCTGGTGGTCCGCTTCGTCGTGATCGACGCGATCCGATGCCGCGGGCAGGCGGAAAGGTCGACCTGGCCCACAAGCCTGCGCTTCTTCAGATCCAGGTGGCTGTACTCCTGCCAGTCCTGGACTTGCTCCTCGGAGATGGCCATGCCGAGGGCTTCGGCCACCCGTCGCGCCTCGGCGACGTCCTTGGGCTTAAACTCCGCGCCGCCGAACTCGACGAGCTCGGCCCGCAGACACCCCTGCTTTGTCGCCCAGGCCTGGCGGTCCTTCTCGGTCGGACCGTCCGCCTCGCCGGAGGCCTCCAGGAACGAGGCCCACTCCTGCGACAGCTCCTCCGCTCGGCTCGGATCGAGGGCGAGCGTGCCGATCAGCCGCCAGTACTCCTCGGGTACGAAGGCCTGGATCTCGCGCTCGCGCTCCACGATCAGTCGAACGGCCACGGACTGGACGCGTCCGGCGGAAAGCCCTTTGGCGATCTTGCGCCACAGGAGCGGACTGAGTTGATAGCCCATGATGCGATCGAGGAGACGCCGCGCCTGTTGGGCATTCACGCGATCGAGATCGAGCTCGTGCGGATCCTCAAACGCCTGCTGAATCGCCGGGCGGGTAATCTCATTGAAGATGACGCGTCGGACCTTCTCCTCGGGCAAGCTCAGGGCCTCGACGAGGTGCCATGCGATGGCCTCCCCCTCCCGGTCGAGGTCCGTGGCGAGATAGACGGCCGCGGCGTTCTTCGCGGCCCTCTTCAGCTCGTCGATGACCTTCGAGCGGGAAGTAAGCGT
This sequence comes from uncultured Planctomycetales bacterium, assembly GCA_964550865.1. GTDB lineage: Bacteria > Planctomycetota > Phycisphaerae > UBA1845 > JAFGLZ01 > JAFGLZ01. The sequence continues at coordinate 4,250 of CAZKCX010000499.1, read as the reverse complement.
CTCGTAGGTCGGCTCGAATCCGCCGGTCAAATCAATGCCGAGATCGTTCTTCGGTAGATCCCGCACATGGCCCATGGAGGCGCGGACCACGTAATCCGAGCCGAGGTACTTGTTGATCGTCTTGGCCTTCGCCGGCGACTCGACGATCACTAAGCTTTTGCCGCTCAGATCGGTATGCCCCTTTGCTCGCGTCTTCCGTGCGGCTTTCTTGGCCATGAGGTTTCCGTTTCCGTCGATATTCGATTGCACGAGCGCCACTCTCGTGCTACTGCTTTTGGGCATTATCGGCCCTGGCCGATGGACACTCCAATCCGAATTCTATAGGCCATCCGGCCGGGCAAGGTTCACGACAAAGCGCGGAACGGTACCCACGTGGGCACCCGCATGTCAAGTCTGGGCTCATCAAACGGCCGATGCGGGGGGACGTCCTGCGGGAGGTTTCGGCCCCACCGTCGGACGTCTAGATTGGTAAACATCTGAAGGAACAGATATTACCAACTTTGAGGAGTGGAGTCCTGGGGTGTCAGACCCCGCAACGCCTTCCGTACCTCGACGCGCCGGCATCGAGCTACGACCTGTCTCAAGCCCCGTTTGCGCCAGGCTTGACATAACCATTTCTTGTGTCTAAACTTCCGACTCATCCGACCTAGAGATCCTGCGGGAGATCGCCATGGCGAGCCCCTTCTCGTCCAACGGTCCTGATCGAAGCACCTCCGAGGGACCCTCGGGCTCGCAGAACCACAACATACGTGTTGGTATCGTTTTACAGTCCCTTACGGTTCCGGCATGGAAGCGAGCTGTCGTGGAAAGCCTGGGGGGAGAACCCGGGCTGGACGTGTCCGTCGTGCTTCTGTGGAAGGATAGCGATTCGCATGCGTGGCCGGATACCCCTGCGGGAAAGGGCTCGGCGTCGGACGGGACGCCGTGGGTCGCTGCGCTATACCGAAGACTCGAAGCCCATCTCTGCAATCCCATGCCAGATGCGTGGGCCGCTTGTGAACTCGGGAACCTCCTCCACGATGTGGACGTCCTCAAGGCCCACGGGGGACCGACCAGGCAGGACGGATCGGGCCTACAGGACGAGGTCATCGATCGGATCCGTGCGGCCGATCTCGACGTCATCGTGAACCTGAGCACCCCCGGCGGCGAGAACGTGCTGTCCGAGCTGGCGGCATGCGGCGTCTGGCGGTATTGCTTTGGCCTGCGTCGTGAAGCGGACGAAACACGGGCGGGGCTCGAGGAGGTCCTCGCGGGCGAATCGACTACCGACGTGGCGCTCGAGGCGGTTCTCGAACCTGGGGCGGAGCCCGTTCCGCTGTGCCGCTCGTCTTCCGCAACCGACAAGCTCTTCGTTCGTCGCAGCATGAACCGGATCTGCTGGCGAGCGGTTCCCTTCGTCGTTCGTCAGCTACGCCGATTGCGGGCCCATGGCGTCGAGCCATTTCTTGATCGAATCCAGATCGAACGCGACAGGGCGCAATCGCCTGACTCGATCGCAGCGCCCCGCGGCGCGGGAGCGATGGGGGGTATCACGTTCCTCGGATTGCTCGCCAGGCATGCGTGGCGCTACCTCCTCCGGAAGGTGGACAAGGGGCTGTTTCTCGAACAGTGGAATCTCGCGTTCGATCGGAGCAGGGACCTTTCCACGAGACTCGAGCACTTCCGGTTCCTCTCTCCCCCCCGGGATCGCCTGTGGGCCGATCCGTTTGTGCTGCGACGCGACGGCACATACTACGTCTTTCTCGAGGAGTTGACGGTCCGGTCGAACCGGGGACACATCGCCCTCCTGACGATCGACCAGCAGGAGCGATGGTCGGAGCCCAAGCCCATCATCGACCGACCCTACCACCTGTCGTACCCGTTCGTTCTCGAGTGGCGGGAGCAGCTCTACCTCATCGTCGAGGCCTCGGCGAATCGCGCGATCGAGGTCTACCGCTGCGTCGAGTTCCCCGACCGATGGGAATTCGACCGTACCCTCGTGACCGACGTCGTGGCGGTGGATCCGACCCTGCTGGAGCATCAGGGACGCTGGTGGCTCTTCGCCAACATGGCCGAGCAAGAGGGCGCGAGTCGGGACGACGAACTCTTTCTCTTCCACGCGGATGAGCCGCTCAGCGCGACGTGGACCCCTCACCCACGAAACCCGATCGTCTCGGACGCGCGAAGGTCAAGACCGGCGGGGCGGATCATCGAGCAAGACGGGAAGCTGCTCCGCCCCTCGCAGGATTGCTCGAGCTTCTACGGCGCGGGGGTGCGCGTCCATGAGATCGTCCGGCTGACGGAAACGGACTACGAAGAGCGGGAGGCCTGGTCGCTCTACCCCAGCTGGGACTGGCGGGACCTCGGCCTGCATACGGTGAACCACCTCCCGGGCCTTACCGTCATCGATGTCTGCCGACGCCGCTTCCGATGGCTGTGAAGCTGGTTGCGTCGAGGGTTGCGCTTCTTCCGTGGTATCCTCCTGCCCGAGATAGTTCCCGAAACCCACCACAACCGTCGAGAAGATCAGTACGAGAATGCCCGTGAAGATCTTGTTGTGTGTCTTGCCGCTCGTGCCCCTCCACTCGCGGAAGGCCAGTCCCCACAGGTTGCTGAAAACGATGATGAAGGCCATGTGGATGGTCCAACTGGAGAAGTCGTAGGCGCCCATCTGGGTCGTGCCCATGCCGTAGAACATGAATTGCATGTACCACGTCGTGCCGGCCAGGGCGGAGAAGAAGTAATTCGCCGCGAGGGAGCCGCCCTTGCCGTTGACGTAGTCGTCGGCCGTGCGATTCCGCATGTTGAGGATCGTGCACCATATGAAGTTCGTCGTGAACCCGCCCGCCAGGATCACCACGAAGACCGGCGTGTTCTGCCAGAGCGCAGGAACACCCCGGGCGACGGCCAGTTCGGCGATGGGCTTGCCCGCCGCGATCGCAAAGGCCATGCACGCGCTCATGATGCCCGCGAACACCGCGACCCACACGCCCTTGACGAAGTTGAACTCCTCGATGGACGCTTGCTTGGCCTCCGTCGTCAACTCGCGCTCCTTGGCCACGCCCGCCAGGCCGCACACGGCAATGCCCGCAAGACAGACGACCACGCCCCCAAGCGTCACCTGTCCGGATAAGCTGCGCGCGATGGCGACGATCTTGCCCTGGAAAACCGGGGGAATCACCGTACCGAACGCCGCGCAGAACCCCAGCGCCAGCGCCATCCCGAGCGACAGGCCGAGATAACGCATCGTCAGGCCGAACGTCAGACCTCCGATGCCCCACAACAAGCCGAAGACGTAGCTCCAGATCAAACTCCCCGTCGGGGCCTCACGCAGGATGCCGATGACGTCGTCGGCGGTGAGTAGGGCCACGATCCACGGCACGAGGATCCAACTGAACGCCCCACCGACAAGCCAGTAGGTCTCCCACGCCCAGCCGCGAACCTTCTTGTAAGGGATGTAGAAGCTGCCCGCCGCAAACCCGCCGACGGCATGGAGGAAGACGCCAAGGAATGGATTCGCCATGTTCAACCTACCTCCCGCGCGGGCCGGCATTCGGCGCGTCGCCGAGGTGGGCTTGTCGTGCCGGTCCGTCACCACTGCGGTTATGGAGCCGCAACCGTAGGGTCTTCGACGGTGTTCTGCAAGAAGACCGGGGCTGGCCACGCGTGGCGGGCCTTGACGCTGTCCGCTACAATTCGCCGGACCTCATCCGCTAAGCTAGCCCCAAGAATGCTTGGATAGCTAGCCGAACTTGGGTGTCCCAAGGCTTCAGCCGTGGGGGCGCGAATACCCAAGCTGAGTTCGTGTCCCCCACCTCTGAAGAGGTGGGCCACGCGTAAGAGGTGGGCCACCCGCATACGGGTTCGTTGTGAGGCACTGTACGAGCTTCCTTGAAAGCAGGCTGGCCGTCGATACGAATACGAGCGAGACCGAACTCATGAAGATCACGGCGATCGAAACGCTTGTCTGCCACGCCCGGATGCGCAACTGGGTCTTCGTCAAGGTCCTCACGGACCAAGACGGCCTCTGGGGCTGGGGCGAGGCAACGCTGGAATGGCATACTCGCGCCGTGTGCGGTGCGATCGAGGACATCGCCCAGCTGCTCGTCGGCGAGGACCCGACCCGCGTCGAGCACCTCTGGCAGATGATGTACCGCCAGCACTTCTGGCACGGCAGCGGGATCGTCCGGGCGACGGCCATCAGCGGGATCGACCTGGCGCTGTGGGACATCGTCGGCAAGATTCACGGCGTGCCGGTCCACAAGCTCTTC
>CAZKCX010000498.1:0-5760 GCA_964550865.1 uncultured Planctomycetales bacterium | reverse complement strand
ATAAGACAAGTATACAACACTATTTACGATGCGCCAGAAAAAAATGTCGCACCCCGCACACTCCTGTCGGGGGACGTGGGCCAAGCTACCCGCAACAACGTTGGGACGGTTGGCGATGCCCCGTAGCTACGTCCTCGTAGCACGGGCATCTTGCCCGTGAGCCCCCGCCCCGAAGGGGCGACAGACTGGTGCCATGGGTGCAGGCCGCCGAAGGCGGGCGGGACCCGTGGCAAACCGTTCGTGGCCGACAGCCTATCTCGAAGGCGCGCCCCGAGGCAACTATACTTATGGCTCCTCGAACCGGAGATTCCTGCCATGACCATCCTACATGCGTTTGCACGGTTGTGGGGCCGCCCCGAAGACGTGTGCCACTGCTGTGTCAGCAGTGCATGCCTTGGGCCCCTTGTAGGGAGCACTGCTCACAGAGCAGTGGCACTCAGGACGGATGCCACCCATTCCACGCAAACTCATTCAGCGAAACGATCGTGCGGACGTAGGAGTGCCGTTGTCCCGCTGCAAATCCTCGCTCTGGCTTTCACCGCTCAGTCGCTCCTGGCCGAACAGCCGGTCATGAGCTGGCGGAAGTCCGTCGAGGTCGTCAAGGTCGATCCCGCGATGCGGTCGGCTACGGTGAAGCTCGTCGACGCCGCGAGAGACGCCGTCAAGAAGGGCCTCATCCGCCGCGCCCACAAGCTCGGGGACATCGGCAAGCATCGCACCTGGCTGGACGGTCGGAGCAAGGCGCTCGAGCCCGAGATCCGAGAGACGTTTGCCCTGGCGATGAGCGACTTCGGGGCGTGCAACGCCGCGGCGAGCGAGTTGCCGATGATCGCGGCGGCCTGGCGGCTCTCCGGCGATGCCAAGCTCAAGCAGCACGCCCTCGATCAGCTCGCGGAGATGGCCACATGGCGACCGCTGCAACGACCCGGCTGGACGCTCTATGCGCCTGGACACCGGCTGCCCAAGGACGGGAAGGACGGGAACTGGCTCGCGACCGGTACGGGCGTTCGCGCGATCGTCATCACGCTCGACATCCTCGGCGAGGCGGCGCCCGCCGATCTGCGAGCGAGGCTCGACGACCTGCTGGCCACCGAGATCGCCGGCGTCGTCGACGACTGGCGGACCAAGCGCCCGTGGTTCGTGCGGACCAACAACGCGATCACGAACCAGTGGGTGTTGCCGACCGAAGGCCTCGTGACGGCCTGCGTCCACCTGGGAATCGAGAAGCATGAGAAGGCGTACGAGCTGGGCGCAGAGAACCTACTCCGGGCGCTCTCGTCGCACGGGAAGGAAGGTGAGTTCGAGGAGGGGATCGGCTACGCGAGCTTCACGGTGACGTCGCTGGTCCATGCGGCACGGGCGATGGCCGCCGCGGGCGACCGACGCGCGATCGAGCATCCGTTCCTCGCCAACTTCCCGACCTGGGCGGTGCTGCACATCCAACCCGGGCGGATGACGGTGAACTGCTTCGACGCCGGCCGAGCGGCCGTGCCACGCGATCAAGGCCACTGGCGATCGATGCTCTCGCTGCTGGTCTTCACGCTCGGCAGCGAGGTTGCCAACTGGGCGCTGCACGAGCAGTTCGTCGGGCCGAGCGAGGACCTCATCGGGCTGGTCGCCTCGGCCGACGGCAAGAAGACGGGCCGAAGGGCCCCGCCGCTCTTCAAGAGCTACGAGCGGGCGACGATGGTCGTCTGGCGGGACAGTTGGTCCGACGACGCCAGCGGCGTGTGGGTCCGCGGGGGGCACAAGCTCGACCAGCACGACCACCAGGACCGCGGTCACGTGAACTACATCCACGAGGGAAGGACGATCCTGATCGAGGCCGGCACGCCGTCCTACTCGAACCCGGGGCTGAACGTCGAGTACTCCTCCGGCGCGGGGCACAACGTCCTGCAGATCGGCACGTTCTTTCCGCCCAAGCCGTATCCGCCGCAGAAGGCCGCCCTCTACGACGGCTGGCAGCAGCGGCATGCGCTCGCCCCGATCACTGTGGATCGATTGGATCGGGACGGCGGCTCGGTGAGCCTGGTCGTCACGAATGGTTACCCGGCCGTTCGCCTGTGGCAGCGGCAGGTGCAGTGGTCGGCGGAGCGGCTGGCCGTCTGCGACGAGGTCGCCCTCAAAGCCGGCAAGGAAGACGTGATTCTCTTCCGCTGGCACCTCGGGACGGGCGATGAGGTGGACGTCTCGAAGGATGGCCGAACGACGGTGGTCCGCTGGAAGGAGGCGACGATGCGCCTTACGGCGTCCGAGCCGATCGAGGTCGTCCCGCGCCAGCGTCCGGATGCGACGCTCGCGAGCAAGGAGGACCACATGCATACGTGCCTCGTTGTGCGTACGGCGGGCGCGGTCAAAGGCTTGAAGCTGGAGACGATCGTGACGTGTGGGCGCTAGGCTATCCTGACGTGTAGCCGAGAGCTTTCGCATTTTTGGACGCTCCGAACCCATTTGGTGGAAACTCGTGCCGGAGCTGTACTTCTTCGAGACGCGCGAAGAGCGCGCCCAGGCCCTTCGTCGTGGCAAGCTTGCCCATGAGTTCCCGAGGTGCGATCCACAGTAGGCGAACTCACGGGCGAGACGCCCGTGCTACGAGGACGCCCATCTCGGCGGTGACATCCCTCAGGCGCTCACGATCGCACGCCCAAATGTGGCGTCCCGTCGCCGGTCACGCTAAGATGACCTTCCTGTCCCTATCGGTGCGGAGAGGCGATCCCGTGGGGTGGGAGGTGAGGCCTGGGGGCGTTCCAGGCACCCCCCGGGGGCTCCGGCGCCAACGCATCCGAAGGGGCGGACAACCTCTGATTTGCGAGCTGATTCCAGAAGTGCGGGGTAGGGCATGGGACAATCCGAACGAATGTTGATGAGTGGGAACGAGGCGGTGGCGTTGGCGGCCCGTGACGTCGGCATCGCCCTCGCCTCGGCGTATCCGGGCACGCCCAGCACGGAGATCCTCGAGGAGTTCTCGAAGCTAGGCGGCAAGGCGCAGTGGTCGCCCAATGAGAAGGTCGCCTACGAGGTCGCCCTCGGCGCGGCCTTCAGCACGGCCCGGGCGATGGTCACGATGAAGCACGTCGGCTTGAACGTAGCGGCCGACCCGCTGTTCACCTCGACGTATACCGGCGTGAGCGGGGCGCTGGTGGTCGTTTCGGCCGACGATCCGGGCATGGCCAGCAGCCAGAACGAGCAGGACAACCGGCACTACTCCAGGGCGGCCGGCATCCCGACGCTCGAGCCCTCGGACTCGCAGGAGGCCTACGACCTCACGTTCCTGGCCGTCGAGCTGTCCGAGCGATGGCGCATCCCCGTGATGCTCCGGATGACGACGCGGATCTGTCACAGCATGACGCTCGTGACGCCGCGGGCCCGGATCGAGCCGGTCAAGGCGGAGTTCGAGCACGACCGGCGGGGTCGCGTGATGATCCCCGGCAACGCCAAGCCCGCGCACCGACGCTTACGGGCCAAGCTCGCCGAGATGAAGCAGTGGAACGAGAAGGAAGGGCCCAACCGACGGATCGACGGCGAGACGAAGCTCGGCATCATCACGTCGGGCGTCTCGTTCGTGCACGCCAGGGAGGCCGCCCCGGAGGCGAGCGTCCTCAAGATCGGCATGAGCTACCCGCTGCCGATGGACACGATCCGCAGCTTCGTCGAGAGCGTCGACCGCTGCGTGGTCATTGAGGAGGGCGACCCGTATCTCCACGAGTGCATCCGGGCCGAGGGACTCGACGTCGAGGGCAAGGCCGACGTCTTCCGCTTCAACGAGCTGAACGTCAATCGCGTGCGGGCGATCCTCGCCGGCGAGACGACGGAAGAGCTTCAACCCTTCCGCGGCAAGCCGCCGCAGCTCTGCAAGGGCTGCCCGCATCGAACGGTCTTCGAGGTCCTCGGCAAGCTCGACTGCATTGTGACGGGCGACATCGGCTGCTACACGCTGGGGGTTCTACCGCCGTTCGAGGCGATGGACAGCTGCGTCTGCATGGGGGCGAGCGTCGGCACGGGGCTCGGTCTGCGGCACGTCCTGCCCGACGATCAGGCCAAGCGCGTCGTCAGCGTCATCGGCGACAGCACGTTCGTCCACAGCGGCATCACGGGCATGGTCGAGATGATCTACAACCCGCCGAAGACCGGGCACGTGCTGATCATCCTCGACAACAACACGACGGCCATGACGGGTCTGCAGGAACATCCCGGCACGGGGCGGCAGCTGGACTATGAGCCGACGAATCGGGTCGTCTACGAAGACCTCGCCGAGACGCTCGGCATCCGGCAGATCGACGTGACCGATCCGACGAAGGACGCCGAGGGATTCGAGAAGCTCGTGAGCGAGCGGCTGGCCGGCGGCGAGCTGTGTCTGATCGTCGTCCGCAGGCCGTGCCTGCTCGGGGCGCGGAAGGTCAAGAAGATGGAGCAACTTGCGGCAGAGGGGGCGAGCTGATGGCGAACAACGTAACGAACGTGGTGGTGGCGGGGCTGGGCGGCCAGGGCGTGCTGAAGGCCTCGGACATCGTGGCGCAGGTCGCGTTCCGACAGGGTCTCGACGTCAAGAAGAGCGAGATCCACGGCATGAGCCAGCGCGGCGGATCGGTCTCGAGCGACGTCCGATTCGGCGAGAAGGTCCTCAGCCCGATGGTCCCGGGCGGGGAGGCCGACTACCTCGTCGTGCTCGAGCCGAGCGAGGTGGACGTCAACCGCGGGGCCCTTCGCGACGGCGGCGCGCTGATCGCGCCGGACCTGCTCCCGGACGGCGCGCTCAAGAACCCCAAAAGCCTGAACGTGGCCCTGCTCGGGGCCCTCAGCACGTACCTGAATTGGGACGAAGAGGCATGGATCGCGGTCGTCAAGGAGAACTTGCCGCCCAAGTTGCACGATGTTAACGTGCAGGCCTTCGCGGCCGGCAAGGCGGCGGCCGCCGAGGCGGCGGGCGCCGAACGACAATAGCAGATCTCGTTGACCCTTGGATCACAGCAAAGAGAGCACGCCGAATGAGCAAAACGAAGAGCGCGTCGTCGTGTGGGTTCCATCCCGCCAGTGCACCGGATTATCTCCCCGTTCCGCAGCTTCGCGACTTGCAGCTGCAGCGCCTGCGGCGGATCGTCAAGCGGGCCTATGACTGCCAGGCGCTGACGCGCCAGCGGATGGACGAGCGCGGCGTCAAGCCCGAAGACATCCAGTCGTTGGACGACATCACCAAGCTGCCCTTTACGGTCAAGACCGACCTGCGGGACACCTATCCCTTCGGGCTGTTCGCCAGCCCGATGAACGACGTCGTCCGGGTGCACGCATCGAGCGGAACGACCGGCAAGCCGATCGTGGTGGCGTATACGAAAGAGGACGTCGCCGTCTGGCAAGAGGTGATGGTGCGGACGTTCGCGGCGTGCGGCTGCGGATCGGGCGACATCATTCAGAACGCCTACGGTTACGGCCTGTTCACCGGCGGGCTGGGCGCGCACTACGGCGCCGAGGCCCTCGGGGCGACGGTGATCCCCATCTCCGGCGGCAACACCGAGCGGCAGATCATGATCATGAAGGACTTCGGCGTGACGGCCATCTGCTGCACGCCGAGCTACTTCCTGCATATCCTCGAGCGGATCCAGGGCATGGGCGTGAATTTCCAGGAGCTGCCCATCCGTGCGGGCATCTTCGGGGCCGAGCCCTGGACCGAGGCGATGCGGCAGCGGATCCAGGAGGCCAGCGGCATCCGCGCCTACGACATCTACGGCCTGAGCGAGATCATCGGACCGGGCGTGGCCAGCGAAT
>CAZKCX010000497.1:0-5763 GCA_964550865.1 uncultured Planctomycetales bacterium | reverse complement strand
AGCAGCGTGCTGCCCGCCTGCCGGGCCAGCGGGATCATCAACGAGCCCGCGACGACCATCGACTCCTTGTTCGCCAGCCCCACGGCCCGGCCCTTCTTGACGGCCTCCAGTGTCGCGGGCAGGCCCGCCGCCCCCACGACGGCCGAGAGAACAATGTCGCACTCCGTCTCGCGGACGAGCTTCGCCAGGGCATCGACGCCGGCGAGGACCTCGCCCACGCCGTTGCAGGCCTCCCGGCATCGCTCGGCGGCGTCGGGCTCGGCCAGGGCGAGCCGGGCGGCTCCGAAACGCTTGCCCTGGTCGGCCAACTCCCGCCAACTCGTATTGGCCGCCAGCCCGACCACCTCCAACTCCTCGCGGAGGGCGGCCACCACGTCCAGCGCGCTCGTGCCGATCGAGCCGGTCGAGCCAAGGATGATCACGCGTCGCTTCATCCGCATCCGTGCCTGCAACCTCGGGGTGCCCCAACGCCAAACCCATGACTATACGCCCCCCAAAACCGGGTTGCAAGATTGCCGACGCGCAACGGCACAGGGCGGGTACATCAAACGGATCATTGGAGGGATGCCGTGTCTGGCGCGAACGGCCCGAGCCGCGAGATTCATCTCGCGCGGTCGATCTCCGCGCAGCACGAATGCGCCAGCTCGGGCAAGGGATACGCCGCCTCTGCACGCGGATGCTCGTCCAACCGAAATCGAGATGCGCCCGCCCATGGCGCGAAAACGAGCGCGAGAGCCGTGCGGGTCACGCGGCGGCCCGATCCGGCGAAATCCCCCGTATGGCCGAACGGATTATCCCTTCACGACGGCCAGAGGCCGCAAGGTATGCACGATTTCCACAAGGTCTTTCTGATTCGCCATCACGCGATCGATGTCCTTGTAGGCGTCGGGGGCCTCGTCCAGGTGTTTCGGGCTCGGCCGGAAGTGCACGCCCTTCATCGTCTGCTTGAAGCGGTCCAGGCTGATCGTCCGCTTGGCTTGTTTGCGGCCCAGGACGCGCCCGGCCCCGTGGCTGCACGATTGAAACGATTCCTCGTTCCCCAATCCGCGAACGATGTAGCTCCGCGAGCCCATGGAGCCGGGGATGATGCCCCGCTCGCCGCGACGGGCCGAGGTCGCCCCCTTGCGATGCACCCAAACCGTCTCACCGAAGTGCACTTCCTCGGCGGCGTAGTTGTGGTGGATGTTCACGAGATCGTCGGTGTTCCCGATGTGTCGGCCCACGGGCGAGCGCTCGAAGATCCGCTGACAGATCCGCATCATCACGTGCCGGTTCAGGCGCGCAAAGTCCTGCGCGAACAGCATGTGCTCGACGTACTGCTCCCCGGGTCGGCTGTCCACGGGCAGGTAGCTCAGGGCGGGATCCGGCACCTCCAGGCCGTGCGCGTCGGCGTATTGCTTGGCCTGCTTGTAGAAGTGGTCGCAGATCTGTTTGCCCACGTTCCGCGAGCCGGAGTGCACCATGACCCACGCCGTATCGTCGGTATCCGTTTGGATCTCGATGAAGTGATTCCCGCCGCCGAGGGTGCCGATCTGTTCGATGATTTTCGCGTGCCCGGAGAGGAAGGCCTTCTTGGGATCGGTGCCTTCGAACCGCTCAAAGATCTCCGGGCAATGCTCTTCGGCCAGCTTGCGTCCCTCCTTCGGCGTGCGATGCTGGAACCCGACAGGGATGCGGCTCTGGACGGACGCGACGAGATCCTCGATATGCTTGCGAACCTTGGCGGTCGGTACGCCGGTCGGCCACGCGGACATCCCGCACCCGATGTCCATGCCGACCGCATAGGGTATGATCGCGTCCCGGACGGCCACCACCCCGCCGATCGGCATGCCGAAGCCGACGTGGGCGTCCGGCATCAAGGCGACGTGCCGAACCGCGACGGGCAGCCCGGCAACATTGCGGGCCTGACGAAGCGTCTGCTCGTCGGCGTCGTCGGCCCAGCACTTGACGGGCACGCGCTGCACGGATTCATCGAAGAGCGTCTTCATGGTTCGGCACACCGCTTTCGAGGACCTTGCGGCACCGGGGGCAATACCACCGCTGGGAAGTTTGATGCCGCCGCCCGAAGGGGAATCACGACGGCTCCTGCGATTCGAAGGCCTCGGCGACCTCGCGGAGCTTGGCGGGGATGTCGATACCGGCCGGGCATTTGTCCATGCACTCGCCGCATTCCACGCAGGTGTCGGAACGGAAGTCCAGCTTGGCGAACATCTCGTGGGCGAGGGGCTTGAGCTCCTCGGGATAGCCCGCCAGGGCGTCGCCGGCGCGGAAGACCTGGGGAATCGGTATTCCCTCGGGGCAGGGCAGGCAGTACTCGCACCGCAGGCACATCTGCCCGTAGCGAAAATCCTTCGAGATCTTGCCGATCAGCTCCCGCATCCGTTGCGCCCGATCCTCCCCGATGGGAAGCTCGGCGCAGGCGGCCGCCACGTTGAAGTCCACCTCCTCCCGGGACTTCATGCCGATGACGGCCGTGTCGACGTTCGGGTTGCTCAGGCAGAAGCGGATGACGTATCGCTTGAGCTCATCGGCCTCCTCGGCGCTCATGTCGGTGGGCGCGGGGACGAGTTGCCCGCCGGCCATGGCCTTCATCAGCATCACTCCGATCCCGTGCTGCCGGGCGAGCGGGAGGATCTCCTCGGCGACGTTCTCCTGATCCAACGGGCTGTAGGCGAGCATCATGAAGGGGAAAAGCCCGGACTCGATCGCCGTGCGCATCACGCGCAGGTCCCGATGGATGCTGATGCCGACCTCCCCGATGAGGCCCTTCTCCTTGGCCTTCTGCATCGTCTCGAAACACGCGCCCTTGCGGAGGATGTCGTCCCATTCGGCCGGCGAGGAGACGCTGTGCAGAAAGTAGCCGTCGATGAAGTCGGTCTTCATCGCGCGGAGGGAGTATTCGAGGGACCGACGTGCGTCCTTGCCGGTCCGGCTGTAGGTCTTGGTGGTCAGGACGTACTCGTTTCTTCGGTGGCTGATGAACTTGCCGACGCGCTCCTGCATGCTCTGATACTGCTCGGCCGTGTCGACCAGATTGATGCCGCGGTCCAGCGCGTGGTTCAGGGTATCGTCGCTGGCGCGTTCGGGTTCTCGCATGAGGGCGATGGTCCCGATGCCGAGTCGGGTCACGTCCCATCCCGTCTTCCCGAGCTTCGTGCGTGGCAGGGTCCTATCGCTCATCGATGACTCCTCCGCTCGCCCGCCGTGGCTTTCGGTTCGTCGCGGGTACACGCCACGACCCAACGTAGTGCTGCATTTCAGAAGTATCGCGACTACCTGCCCGAGCCGCTTGTGGCGAGCTGAGTCGAGCCGCCGGATTCATCCGGCGCGGCCGCGCGGCATGAATGCCGCGGCTCGAGCAGCAACCGTGGCATGCGTTGCCCTGTCCATAGTCGCACAACTTGTGAAACGCGGTAGTAGTTTGCGTCCGCGCGGCCGGGCAGTCAAATCTCACTGGAAAGTGTATCGGGCATTGTCGCCCTCCAGGCGTCCGAGGCCCGCAATCTCTATTGGTCTTGCGCGGCCATCGCGTTAGAATGAGGCTTGCGGGGAGAATCAGGCATCTCGTGCCGCCGGGCCGCGGGACTCGACGTTGCGGACGCCGGGCGGGGGCGCCGGCTCGGGACCGATAGCGCTTGTGCGTACTCAGTCGTGTACCATGGATGAACGCATTCCCCTTATGTGGAATGCGAGAACCGGCCACGGAGGTCGTCGTTCGGATGCCGTTGTAGGCCGACTCATGCTGCGCAATGACGAGGAATGCGGAGGACGCACGGAGGCGCCGCGTTTGTCTTCCTCGACATCGTTTTGGGGCGGGACGTCCCGGTCCGCCGAGCCGGACGTCTTTGGAGGATGCTGGTGATGAGTGAGACCAAAGGCAGCCAGGAGAGCGCCGCGGAGGTCCATCGCTCGCAAGAGCCGGATTCCCTCTGGGAGCAGCTCGAACGGGAACGGGCCGCGCTGGCCGAAGAGCGCGAGCGCTTCGAGACCGAACGGGAAGAATGGCGGGCGATCGCCGCCGAGGGCGACGCCGCGAACGCCGACGAGATCGAAGCGCGAATCGCCCAACAGCAGGGACGCCTGGATACCCAACGACGCGAGCTGGAAGAGGCACGCGCGCTGATCGCCTCGCGCGAGGCGGAACTCGACGGGCTCCAGCTCGATCTGGATCAGCGCGAGTCCGAGCTGGAGCGCCAACGGCGCGAGTTGGCCAAGTCAAACGAGCAGCTCGCCAAGGCCCAGGACGAGGTGCAGCGTCTGAGCAGCGCCCTCGAGACCGACGAGGCCACCCGCCAGGTCGACCAGCTCGCGGAGTTCTATCGCCAGCAGCAGGCCGAGATCGACGAAGAGCGCGATCAGCTTCATCACCTCCGCGAGGAGGTCCGACAGGAGCGAGAGGGCGTCGCCGAGAGCCAGCGGAACGTGGAGGAACGGCAGGCAGAGCTCCAACGCCGCGCGGAGGAGCTCGACGAACGGCAACAGGAGCTCGACGGGGAGCGCTCCGCCGTGGAGCAGGAGCGGCGTCGGCTCGACCAGGAGCGAACGAAGCTCGGCGAGGACCAGACCGAGATCGAATCCCGGCAGGCGGCCTTGGAGCGGGAGCGCGAGCAGCTCCAGCAGGAGCAACGCGAGGTACGAGGCCTTCGCGATCGACTGGTCAGCCAGCAGGACCAGCTCGACGAGCAGCGCGAGAGCATCGAGGCCGAGCAGACGGCGCTCGCGAGCCGCGCCGAGGGCGTCGAGAAGCAGCGCGAGGCCCTGACGGCGCAGCGGGAGCGGCTCGTTGCTCGCCAGGAGGAGCTCGATGCCGAGCACGCCGAGCTCGCGCAGACCCGCGAACGAATCCAGGCCGAGGCCGACCAGCATCGTGCCGAGCTCAAGGCCAAGGTGGAGCAGTTCGAGCAGCAGCTGACGCAGGTGACGGAGCGCGGCCGGCAACTCGCAAGCCGACACGAAGCGTTGGACGAGCGCGAACGGAACATCGCCGAGACCGAACGGCAGAGGGAGGAAGAGATCCAGCGGCGGCGCGCGGCGCTCGACGAGGCGGAGCGGGATCTCCGAAGTCGTGTCGAGACCCTCGAGACCGAGGAGAAGCGCATGGAGGCCGCCCGCCTCGAGTGCGACCAGCGGGCACGAGAGCTGGAAGAGCATCGCACCGCCTTCGCCGCGGACCGGGAGCACGTGCTCAATCTGCAGAGTCAGTTTGACGAGCGCGAACGGGAACTCCAGGAGCGAAGCGAACACCTCGACCGCGTCGACGAGGAGTTGAGCCAACAGCGGGAGCAGCTCGACAATCGCCGCGGCATGCTTCAGTCACGGGAGACGGCCCTCGAGGAGCGCGAGCAGGCCCTGACCGCCCGCGAGGGGGAGCTGCAATCGGCCGAGCAATCCCTCGAGGAGCGACGGGCAGCCCTGCAGGAAGAGATCGACACCTTCGAGGCCGGCCGCGCCGAAAGCCAGAAAGAGATGGACGAGCAGCTCGAGCAGCTCGCGAAGCGCGAGGAGGAGCTGACCGCGCGCTCGAACGATTTGGAGCTCGGACAGCGGGAGCTGGAGGTCGGCCGCCAGCAACTCGAGGAGGAGAAGTCCGAGCTTGCCCAGCAGCAGCTCCGATTGAGCGAGCTTGAATCGGAGCTGTCGAAGCGCCAGGAAGAACTCGACCGGGCGCGGACCGAGCTCGAGACGTCGCAGGCGCAGCGGACGGAATCGACGCAGGCGTTGGAGACGGAGCTCGCCGAACGCGAGCGCTCCGTGGCCGAGCGC
>CAZKCX010000496.1:0-5768 GCA_964550865.1 uncultured Planctomycetales bacterium | reverse complement strand
GTTCTTGGGCTTGACGTCGCGGTGAATGAAGCCCCGCTCGTGGGCGTGGTCGAGGGCGCGGGCCATTTGCATGATGATGTCGATCGCCTCGGCCTCGCTGAACACCTTCCCTTTGGCGAGCTCGTCGTAGAGGGTATGCCCGTCCACGTACTCCATGACGAAGTAGTGGAAGCCGCCGGCTTCGCCGACGTCGATGGCCTGAACGATGTTGTTGTGGTTCAGGCGCGCGGCCGCCTTCCCCTCCTTGTAGAAGCGTTCGACGAACTCCTCGTTCTCGCTGAGCCGCTTGGGCAGCACCTTGATCGCGACGATGCGATCGAGGCTGAGCTGCTTGGCCTTCCAGACGGTCGCCATGGCCCCGGAGCCGAGCTTTTCCAGGATCTGGAAGCCGGGGATTTGCTGCGCGGGTCTCGTGGTCGAGTCCTCGGCCGACTCGAGACGCTTAAGCTGCGAGGCCGTGAGAACCCCTTGCTCGACGAGCACGTTGGCCAGCGAGACCCTCTTCCCGCGCGAGGCGAGGTCCTTCTTTCGGGCCAGGCCCTTCTTGACCTCCTCCAGGGAGGCCAACTTGTGATCCACAACGTACCGCGCGAAGTATGTGTCTTCCGAAACTCTGACCATTCCGGTTTTCCGCTGAACTCACTGCGTCCTGTAGTGGCCCCGGTAAGACGGGCGTGCGGTGATATGCCAAGGACTAACAGACTTTATGGTTGCAGGCCGCCTAGATCAACCCCTGTTCACAGAAATCGACAAGTCGCCGCAGCCCCGCCGCCCCCCGCGCCGGATGCGCCGGCAGCAAACCCAACGTCGCTTTGATCCCTGCCTTCTGACGAGGCGTCCAAGGGGCAGGGGTCTGCTCGGTCCAATCGGCCAGTCCCAGCACGGCTTCCAGCGCCGCCGCGAGGCGGTCGATTCCCTGACCCGTCCATGCACTGATCTCCGCGATAGATGCCCAGGTCCGGTCGAGCTCCGGAGGGCTTCCCAAGACATCCGGCCGATCGCGCTTGTTCCGAACGAGCAGGGCCTTGGCCGTCGGCCCGAGCCGCGTCACCTCCTCCAACGCCCACCGGGCGTTCGCGTCCAGCCGAACCGAAGCATCCAACACAAGCAAGACCAGATCGGCCGTCCGAACGCGGCCGAGCGCCCGAACCATGGCGGCCTCTTCGATGGCGTCTGCCGGGGCGCCCAGGCCGGCCGTGTCGACGAGGGTGATGGGGATCCCGTTGACGGCGGCGGGTTCGGCCACCCAATCGCGGGTCGTTCCCGGTTGCTCGCTCACGATGCTTCGGGCGTGGCCGAAGAGTCGGTTCGCGAGCGTGCTCTTGCCGGCGTTGGGCGGTCCGACGATGGCGACGGACGCCCCGTGGACGAGGGCCCGCGCGGCGTCGTAGCGACCCAGGAGCGCCTCCAGCTCGGATCGAATCTGCCCGGCGGTCGTAGGGGCTGCCTGGCCCAGACGATCGGCGATGTCCCGGAGTGTCCCCGGCAATCCCGTTTGCTGATGCGCCAGCCAGAGGGCCGAGCGGTGGGTCTGCGCGTGGATCAGGTCGGCCCAGGCCTCGCGTTCGATCTCGTTCTCGCATCGCCAGCCGAGCAACCCGAGGCGGTCTGGTTCCACGAGCTCGGCGCCGAGCCGTTGGAGCAGCAGCAGGATTCGTTGCACGACACGCACGCCGCCGTGCGGGTTGACCTCCACGAGATCGATGCGGCGTTCCGTCTGCCCGGAGTCCCCGGGGCCCGCGCCGGCGTCTTGAAGCCCGCGAACGGTAAGGACCACGTCGTCGATGACGTCTTCGCCGTCGACGATCTGGCCGTAGGCGACGCGACCGGGGCCGGGGAGCGGCTCGGCGCTTGGCCCGCCGAGCGGTTTGAACGCTTGCCGGGCGATGGCCCGCGCATCCGGACCGACCAAACGGATGACGGCGATGCCGGCAGCGCCCATGGGTGTGAGCACCGCGACCTGAGTCCGCGAAACAGGATCGTCCAGGGAGCTAGGCATCGGATGGACTTCGGCCGCGATGATAAGCGAGCGCGATCCCCCGCAGCGTCAGATCCGGTACGACGTGGTCGACGAACTCGGCGTGTTTGGCGATCAAATCGCTCGCGCCGCCCGTCACGACCAGCGGGGGCCATCGTCCGATCTCCGTCGCGTAGCGCTCGACGATCTCGCGAAGCGCTCCGATCGCGCCGTAGAAGATGCCGTTGTTGATCGCCTCAACCGTATCGCGTCCCCAGGGGTTCGACGGTTCGACGATCTTGATGTGGGGCAGGGCGGCGGTGCCCTCCTGAAGCGCCGCGGCCGAGAGCTTCAGCCCCGGCAGGATCGTCCCGCCCATGAAGACGCCGTCGTCGCCGACGAGGTCGATCGTGATGGCCGTCCCGAAGTCGGCCACCACGCAGGCCTGCTCGAGCGTCGCGTGGGCGGCCGCGGCCGCGCAGACACGGTCGATGCCGACGGCCTGCGGGTTCTCGACCGCGACAGGGATCGGGAGCGGCAGGTCGTCTCCGATGATGTACATCTCTTCCCCGAGAACGTCGTCGACGGCGTCGTGGACGACCTGGAGAACCTTGGGCGCGACGGAGCCCGTGACGATCACGCGGGGTTGCCGCGCGTCCAGTCGTTCCCAGATGTGACGCAGCACGTCGCCCACGCTGTGGATGTCTTCGACGAGCACCACGGCGGCATCCGAGGTCTTGCCCGCGTAGACCGCGCCGAGGTGTACGCTGCTGTTCCCCACGTCGATGCAGAGGATCTGCGCCGCGGCGCCGAGGTCGAGTGAATCGCTTTGTCCGGGTACGTTGGGACGAATCATGTCTCACCGGCTGGGGTCGTTGTCGGCGTTGCGGTCTCGGCCGACGCATCGAGGATCACGCCATCCTCCGGAACGTGGTCTGGGCGACCGGGCCGCGAAGGCGCGCGCGTACATTGTTCTTGCCCACGGCGTCGGCAAGAACGGCGAAGGTCTCGTCGACGGCGTGGAGGTATCGATCGATCACCGCATCGTCATGCGCAAGCGACAGGATGACGCTCCTGGCGGCAAGGAACCCCCGGTCGAGCATCTCCTGTGTGAAAAGCGTGGAGACGGCCATCGTGTCGTCTCCGTACTCCATGACGAACGCGGGAAGCGGCGGCATGCCGACCACGCGGATCGACAGGCCGTGCTTGGCGACGAGGTCGGTCAGTCCCTCCTTCACGCGTCCCCCCATCCGCCGGAAGTGTTCCGGGGCGTCCACGGCGCGAAGCTTGCGGACCGTGGCGAGGGCGGCCGCCGGCCCGATGCCCTCGGTCCAATAGCTGCTGCTGATGAAAGAGCGCTGGGCGGATTCCATCACCTCGCGCCGACCCATGACGGCCGCCATGGGATAGCCGTTGCCCAAGGCCTTGGCGACGACGGCCATGTCGCCGGAGATGCCGAGGTGCTCTTCCGCGCCGCCCAGGGCATAGCGGAAGCCGACGGTGACCTCGTCGAGGATCCAGACGCAGCCGTGCTCCTCGGCGAGCCGCTTGACCGTGGGCAGGAAGTCCGGATCCGGCGTGTGCTGGCGGATCGGCTCCATGATGATCGCCGCGAACTCCCCGGGATGCTTCTCGAGCAAGGCCTCGAGCTGCTCGGGATGGTTGTACTCGAAGGGCAGCACGGTTCCGGCGAGTCCCTTGGGAACGCCTTCGGCGGCGAGGCCGGGCAGCAGATGGCCGTCGAGCGTGTCGTCGCCGACGAGGTTGGCCGCGAGGTACCAGTCGCTCCAGCCGTGGTAGCCGCAGAAGGCGATGCGATCGCGTCCGGTATGGGCGCGAGCGATGCGGATCGCGACGGCCAACGCCTCGCCGCCCGTCCGGGTGAAGCGGACCATCTCGGCGCAATCGAAGATCTCGCAGAGCAGCTCGGCCAGGGTGACCTCGTCCGGGGTATTCAGCGTGGTGGTTACGCCGCGAGCGATCCGATCGCGGACGGCGGCGTCGACGTCGGGGTCGGCGTAGCCGCAAATCGCCTGGCCGACGCTCATCTGCATGTCGATGAACTCGCGGCCGGCGAGGTCCCAGACCCGACAACCCTCGGCCTTGCTGAAGTAGGTCGGCCATTGCTCGGGGGCGAAGAGCTCGGGGCGCTTGCTGAGGAGCATACCGCCGCCGGGGATGAGCGTGCAGGCCTTCTGCCACAGCTCCCAGCCGAGGTTCGCGCATTTCGCGGCGTCGGTCGTCATAGAGGATCGTCTCCGGTGTACGCAAACAGTCGATCATCGCATGCGGCTGAGGGCAGATCAAGCGCGGGAGTCGTTTCCATGAAGGGAGCGACGGTCCTGCGCATCAGGCGTCCACCCAGATCGGGCTGGACCAGGCTTCATCGCCGTTCGACTGCACGACCTTGGCGTAGTACCAGTGCGTCTCCTTCTTTGCGGGTCGATCCGTCAGGGACAGCGTGCCCCGGTAGTGTGGCGCGAAGACCAGCCGGTGGAGCATCAAGGATTCGCTGCTGAACGGGCCGGTGAAGGTGATGTCGCTGCCTTCGGCGAGGTCGGCGAGCTGCCTGGTGATGGTCTTTCGCGTGGGTTGGTTGAGCGAGATCTTCAACGAGGCCTCCGCGCCCGCCTGGAGCTTGAGCACCACGGCGTTGGTGACGAGGTCGCCGAGGGACTGCATCCGCGACGTGTACGAGCGGACGTGGACGGTCTTTTCCGAGCGTTGCGTGAGGAGGTTGCGGCGGTTCTCGTCGAACGGGCCGGAGCGGAAGCAGCCTTGGAGATCGACGATCCGGGCGCCGTCGACCTCAATGTCGAAATCCCAATCGCAGATGCGGGCCATGTTGAGGTCGCCCCACGGTCCCCAGCCGAACTCGACGCGACAGACGATAGGCTCGTCCCAGGCAGAATCCGCGCGTGGCTTGTCGACCGGAAACGCGCGGGCGATGACGTCCCCGTTGCGGATCAGCTCGATGCGATGGATCTCGCCCCAGCCGGTGGTATCGACCTCGATACTGCGCTCGGCCTGCCCCTTCAGCTCTTCCCCCATGCGGTGGCCGTTCAATCGGAAGTCCGTCTCGATGCGGTCGCCCGTGACGGCATAGCAGCGTCGCGCCCGGATGGCCTCGAAGACGCCCTCGCGGGTCAGCTCCTTGGCGTACAGGCCGGTGAGCCCTTCGCGATACGCCCCGGGGTATCCGAGATGGTCGTCGGTGCTGGCGACGACGCCGACGCGTGCGCCCCGTTGGAGCAGCGCGCGGAGCGTGTTGTGCGTCCATCGGCCGCCCATGCTGTGACGCATATACGGGAAGGGGCCCCGGTCGTGCTCGGCCCCGCCGTGCTCGGAGTAGAACTCGACGACGGGGGAGAGCTCCGTGTCGAGGTACTTGAAGTTCGCGCCGCGCCAGCCGTGGGCGTAGGCCGGATGGTGCGGGATGATCAGCGCGCCGGCCTTTCTCGCGAAGGCCTGCAGATCCTTGACGTGGTCGAAGACCTTCAGCGGCGTCTCGCCGTCGTCGGGGTAGATCAGGCAGTAGTCGCCGAACTCGCTGGAGTGCCACTCGAAGGCGACGAAGGTCACGAACTGCCCCGGATGATGGTAATCGGCGGCAAGCTGCTCGACGCGGGGCCAGGCCTTCTGGACGCCTTCGAAGCCCTTGACCCATTTCAGATGTTTGTTCTGGGGCATCTTGGGCAGGTCGTGCCAGCGGCTGTGCGCGGTGAAGGCGAAGAAGTCGAGGTGACGCTTCGCGATGTCGTACGATCGTTCGAGCGAGCCCTTGGCGTAGCCCACGCTGTTGTGGTTGTGG
>CAZKCX010000495.1:0-5778 GCA_964550865.1 uncultured Planctomycetales bacterium | reverse complement strand
GTTGCGATCGTGCCCTTCATGCAGTACTTCACGTCGTTGAGTCCGCCGGGTCGCAGCTTCTGGCAGATGCTCGAGCATGATCCGCCGCCGGGTGTCTTCGTGTGGGACCTCAGCGGCCACGAAGGGGGAGATCCGATCGGTACGTGGCGGAGCGACTTCAATGCCCTTTCGACCGGACTCGTGCGGAAGGACAAGCCGGTGATGGCGTTCTTCGATCCCTCGCTCGGTCACCTCGGCGTGCCCAAGCGGCTGGGAAAGTGGAAGACGCAGCAGACGCCGCAGCGCCATCCGCGGGGCGTGGTCAATGCCTTCTGCCGGTGGGATCCCGATACGATCGTCGATCGACCGGATCGCTTCGAGGTCCGTTTGTGGCTCTCGGGCGAGGGCGCCGAGTGGCAACGTTGCCCGGTCGAGGAGATGACCTACACCGTCTCACCTCGGTGGACCCGGAACTTCGCCGTCCCCCCGGAGACCACGTTTGCCTATCGCGTCTTGCCCGAAGGGCCGAGCGGTCGGGTCACCTCTGATGAC
The DNA here is from genome assembly GCA_964550865.1 of uncultured Planctomycetales bacterium. GTDB lineage: Bacteria > Planctomycetota > Phycisphaerae > UBA1845 > JAFGLZ01 > JAFGLZ01. The sequence continues at coordinate 5,247 of CAZKCX010000495.1, read as the reverse complement.
CGTGGACGGCTGGCCGTCCCGCGCGTCCCCATCCGGCGCGGCAGAGCGCGCGCGGTTCGGCTTCAGCTTCGATATGCCATGCCCACGCCCATCGTGAGCGTCACGTGTCCGTCGCACCCCACGAGCGTTCCGCGGCCGGCCACCACGGTCGTAGCAACATGGACGGTAGCCAACAGCACGTTGAACGACCCCATGCCCGTCGATCGCTATCGCTGTTGGCTGGCGAAACGTCCCGACGCCCCCGCCCCCGAGGACTGCGAGACCACCAAGACCGAGCGCGTGTTTGAGTCCGTCAAGCCCGGAGGGTACACTCTGATGGTACAGGCCCGGCTGGTGACCGGGAGCTGGGGGCCTGTGACCATGCAGCCGGTGTTCGTCGACCCGTCCTCGCCGGTGAAGTGACCCCCTGTTGAGCCACCTAGGACCTAGCGATGCCCGACGATCACATTGAGGACATCAGCCCGCATGGGCGTCGGCGCTTCTTCCTCGAGGGATTGGGCCGCGCGTTGGGGCCGGTGGCGAACTACCTCGAGCAGAAGATGCCACCGTCGAGACCGCGGATCTTCCTCCGTCCGCCCGGTGCCCTACCGGAAGAGCAGTTTGTGGAGACGTGCCGGCGGTGCGCGGCGTGTGTGGACGCCTGTCCGGCCGGCGCGATCCGGCTCATCCTCGACGACGCCGACCCGGACCTCGCCGGGACCCCGTACATCGATCCCGACATTGCCCCCTGCGTGATCTGCGATGCGGGGGCATGCATGGAGACGTGTCCGAGCGGCGCGCTACAGAAGGTCGACCGGACCGACATCGCCATCGGCCGGGCGATCGTTCATCACAACAACTGCCTCCTGCCGAAGGGGCGCGAGTGCGGTGTGTGCGTCGAGAAGTGCCCCATCGGCCAAGACGCGATCCGTCTGACCGACTACGGCCAGGTCGAGGTCGGCAACGGGTGTGTCGGCTGCGGCGTCTGCCAGAACCAGTGCCCGCCGGTTCCCAAGGCCATCGTCATTGAACCGCTACCGTAGTCCCTCGCTGACGGTGGATGGCTTCGTCTCAAGCCGAGCCGGGCTGTCCCCAGCCCGGTCCGCCCCGCCGGGGGATCCGGCTTCGCAACGCTTCGCCGTGACAAGTCTGGCTTCGCTGAAGCTGTGCGGTGCAACACCCGCGCATCAGGTCCAGACGAAACGTCTGATCTGCTTGTAAACGGCCTGCTTGTTCCGGGGTGAGGTGGCCGGCTCATTGAAGAACAGCAGGCCCGCCAGGTTGTCCTTCGCGTAGGCAAGCGTCCAGTCGACCGCCTGGCGGATGATCTCCGGCGTTATCCGTAGCTGATCATCATCAGGCTGAGCAGGTTGATCCGGTGTGCGGCCATTTCGTCTAAGCTGCCTGCAACAAAGATCGAACAGTGTGGCACGGCCGCCCTCGGCCGTGAACTGCCGAAAGCCCCAGCCGAGGGCGGCTGGGCCACAGAAGGCAAGGCTGCTCAACTGTTCAAACACCGTTGCGGACAGCTTAGGAGCCGCATCATATGGTTACGGTCAAGCCCTCCCGGACGCGTCGTCTGATAGGTCAAGCCCACCTGCCAGCCGACATGGTCCACCCGCCGCCCCTCCCCCGGTCGGCGAGGCACGGGGATAGCCCTCCTTGTTGTGGCCCCGGAGCACCCAGACGCCAAGGCCAAGCCGGTTCCGGCCGCGGTCGTTCGTAAGAAGCCGCGGCGTGACATGCCGGATGTATCGTTGTGCGCCAATTCTCCATGCTCTCCCTACCTGGGTCCTCGGAGACACCCGACGGAGGCCTCGCCGCGCTCTTCAGCGGTGGCCGTCGGGTTGGTTTGGGCTTCCCACCTGCGGCTCACACAGTGCCGCGGCATCTTGTCCCCTAGCGCTTCAGTTTGATCTTGGCCAGGTAGACGCTGGTCTTGCCCTCGTGCGAGCTGTAGTAGCTGAACCACAGCAGGTTGTCGTGCCAGACGAGGCCCGGATAGCTGGTGTCCCCTTTGCTGGGGAGCGTGAGGACCGGCTCATAGCTGGTGGGGCTGCACCTGGCCAGCACCGTCTTCGCCCCGCCGGGGTAGTATCGGCTGCCTGCCCACATCGAGCCGTCCGGTAGGACGATGAAGTTCGGCCCGCCCAGGTGATACTCGATCTCGTGCCAGTCCCACGTCGTGAAGGGCTTGCGAGCCGTGCCGATCCAACCATGCTTGTTGCCCGACTCCCGTCGGACCATCGCCATCATGCGGCCGTCCGGGAGGAAGCGGAGCGTCGTCTCCCCCGCATAGCCGTCGACCTTCAGCGTGCAGATCTTGTCGTAGCGCAGCCCGTCGGTCGTGGCGAAGAGCTGCTGGCAGTACTTGAGCTTGCCCGCCTTGTAATCCGGGCCGTTGTAGGATACGCCGTAGCCCTTGCCGTCGTGCCAGGTCACCCGCCAGAGCCACTCGCCCTCCGAGAGGATGCGATGGGTCTTCGACCACGACCGGCCGTCCTTCGAGAAGGCCACCCGTGGTTGCCGGCCGACGAGCTTGCCGCCGCGATAGACCGATCCGCCGGCGACGATCATGAGTCGGCCGTCGGGCATGAGCGATATCTTCGGGTCGCGGAGGTCGATGCCTTCTTCCGTCAGCAGTGCCGCGGATGTCCACCGGTCGCCGTCGTCCGAGACGATCACGCGGATCGTCCCGTCGCCCTTGACGTGCCCCTTGGCCTCGCGAAACGTGCACCACCATTTGTCCCGGAAGCGGATCAGGTCGGTGAAGGCGTTGTGCTCGCCCTTGTCCCAGATCTTCTTCACGGAAAGGAGCTTCGCGGGCTTGTCCTTCGCCTCTTCCGCGTAGGCGGGGCGGACGAGAACCAAGCTCAGGATGAGGACTGTTCCGGTGCACATCGGGTGCAGGTTTCGCATAGCGTCTCCTTCGTCTTGGCGGAGTGAAGCGTGATCGGCGAGGCGACGTCCGCGCGATGCGGGGGCCGTCCTGCCAATGCCGCGATCCTACGCGCCCGTATGCGCGATGCAAGACCTCCCGCCCCGAGACCGCATCGGCGAGGGTTTGCGTCGCATGGTCACCGTGGCAGAGGCATCTTGCCCATGTGTGGCACGGCCATCTTGGCCGTGGACATTCCGACACCGATCCTACATTTCGCGTGCCCGAGCCGCAGCATTCATGCTGCGCGGAAGGTGTCCGCGCGAGATGGATCTCGCGGCTCGGGCTCCACAGTTGACTTGGCGTGGGGACGGGCTATCATGCCCGGACCATGTCCGATCCAGAATCCTCACGGCCGAACGGGGGGCTTGAGCAGCCCCAGTTAGCCCCGAAGCAAGGCCGCTGGTGGTCCGAGATGACGGGATACCACTGGTGGGTCCTCTTGCTGGCCACGCTGGGCTGGATGTTCGACTGCATGGACCAGCGGCTGTTCGTGATCGCGCGCCAGCCGGCCATCCAGGAACTGATCGGCCTGGGGAAGATCGCCGCCTCGGATCTGACGGCCGAACAGAAGGCGGAGATCACCAAGTACAGCGGCTACGCGACAACGGCCCTCATCCTGGGCTGGGCGACGGGCGGGATCGTCTTCGGCCTGCTCGGCGACCGCTGGGGCCGTGTCCGGACGATGGCGCTCACGATTCTGGTCTACTCGCTCTTCACAGGGCTGTCCGGCCTGTCGGTCGGGCCCTATGACTTCATCTTCTATCGGTTCCTGACCGGGATGGGGGTGGGAGGTGAGTTCGCCGCCGGGGCCGCCCTGGTCGCGGAGGTCATGCCCGAACGGGCACGGCCGTACTGTCTGGGATTACTGCAGGCGCTCTCGGCGGTCGGCAACATTACCGGCTCGCTCATCAGCGGATACATCATGCCGTGGGATGGGATCTGGTTTATTCCCGGTCACTGGCGGGCGATGTTCTTTGTGGGGATCCTGCCCGCGCTACTCGTGGTACTTGTGCGGATCACACTCAAGGAGCCCGAACGGTGGGCGGAGGCCAAGGCTAGGGAGTCTCGCGGCGAGGGCGACCACCTCCAGCAAGAGCTGGGCAGCTTGGGCGAGCTCTTCCGTGACAAGGTCTGGCGATACCACACGATTATCGGCGTGGGCCTGGCCGTCACAGGTGTGGTCGGGCTTTGGGGTGTCGGCTTCTGGAGCCCCGAGTTGATTCGTAGCCTTCCGGATCCGGTGTCCGAGATTGCCGCTGAAATCCAAGCGGAATCCCCTGGCACCCCTGTTCTCAACGAAGTGGGCGAGGTGGCTACCTCCCAGCCCAACGAGGCGCTGGCCTCCGCGGTGAAAGAGCATGAAGACACACTTGTTGCACGTGGGACGATGCTCCAGGACCTCGGCGCGTTGGTGGGCATCTTTTGCTTCAGCCTCGTGGCGGGCATGGCAGGACGGAGGCCCGCCTTCGCCATTTCCATGTTGCTGGGTTTCGGATCGATTGTGCTGGCGTTCGGCTTCATGCGGACTGAGACGCAGGTCTACTGGATGCTGCCGATCCTGGGCTTCAGTACGCTGACGATCTTCGGTGGCTATGCGATCTACTTCCCCGAGCTGTATCCGACGCGGCTGCGTAGCACGGGCACGGGCTTCTGCTATAACGTCGCGCGCTACCTGGCCGCCGGGGCGCCGATGGCGCTGGGCGCTCTGGCTCACCAGTTGGCAAATGTCTATCCGGAGAACGCGCTACGCGTAGCTGCGGTCATGGTCGCGAGCTTCTACTTCGTGGGGCTGATCTTCGTCTGGTTCGCGCCGGAGACGAAGGACAAACCGCTGCCGGAGTAGGCGGGGAAACGTCGACCCCTCGACTCCTCCTCACACGCCGGAGGGCCGCTTGCGGTGCAAGCGGTCGCCCGGGGTAAGCACGGCGACAAGCCCAGGAGTCGACAAGTCGAAACGTCTGGAGTTCTGCGACGGGTTCCGTTCGCCGGTGGCGGCCTTCGCCCGAGACTACCGTCCTCAGGCCCTTCGGGCCTGCCCGCCTGAAGTGTCATGCGCGCCGGAACTCACCTGCCTCACATTCCATCTAGACAGCCCTACCGATTTCCGGGAGGCTATCCGGCCACGAAGCACCTGACCGGCCGGCAAATCAGACCGGTGGACTGGCGCGGGGATATCCCACAAGACAGGAGAAACGTATGGCCAAGCGTACGTCGACAACGAGGAAGACCGCCCGAAAGAAGACCACCGCGGCGAAGACGAACGACAAGGTGTTCCGGATCGGCGTGATTGGCCCGGGCGGCGTGGGCTCGGACCGCGCTCGATTGCT